>QHQV01000322.1 GCA_003219945.1 Verrucomicrobiota bacterium
CACACGAATCACGCTAAAACAGGATTCTACCCGTCTCGCAAATGTCATTCTGAGCGAAGCGAAGAATCTCTGATCACTCTTCGACCGATTCTCCAAAGAGAACAAATCGAGATGTTTCGCTTCGCTCAACATGACAGTCCTAATTAATGAAGCGGAAAATTCGCGTCAATTCGTGTGTTTCGCGGGCCGACTTCTTTATTTCAACGAATCACTTCTTTGCCGCGCGTTTGCCGAGAAACTTGGCGATATCGAAATCTACGAAGTCGGCGTGATGGAAGATGATCGATTCGATCGAGCGCTCCATCTTGTCGCCTTCATGACTATGCGTGGCGATAATGTGCATGACTTCGCCGGGAACCCCGTGCTTGTAGGCGAGCGCGACGCCGCTGAAGGGATGCCGCACTTGCTGCCCAAACTTGCCTTGGATCACGTTACCTGACGCGTCCTTATCAAACTCCAGAGGTTTGCCCACATCCGCAAGAAGCGCACCTGCGATGAGGTAGTCGCGCTGAATCGGAATGCTGCAGCGGAAAGATTTTTTGAGCACATCGGCGATGGCGGTGCATTGCCGAGCGCAGGAATTGAGATGCTCGACGAAAGTCATCTTAATGTCGCCGGCGAGCAGGGTGAACTTGACCGCGCGCAGCTCATCGAACGTCCAGCCCTTGCCGCCGCACCCCGTAGTGATGGCCTCGCTCCAGACCGCAGCGACCTTTTCGCGCAACGACTTGTTCTTGATCTTCCTGATGCTGGGAAAAAGTTGTGCGATTTTAGTGACGCCGTAGACGGTTGGTTGGTTTGCTTTCATCTTGCGACGGTAATTCTCGCAAAAACCCGATGGCTCGACAAGTACTCGCGATCACTCCGCAAGCAGCAGGACAGGGCAGGCGAATGCAGGCCGCTAACTCGGAATAATCGGACTTTCCCTGCAACAAATCTCTAGTTTGTTTCCGTCCGGATCTTCAAAAAAGCAGGCATAATAGCCGCGGCTGTAGGCGCGACAGACATCCGGACCTTCCAAGCATTTTCCGCCAATCTTGCGCACTAGCCGGGCCAACCGATCCACTTCTTCACGGGTCTCAGCCCAAAAAGCGAGTCGCGTGCCATTGGGCTGATGACGTCGGTCTTGCGTGAAGCCGAAGAACGCATCCGGCTTGTCTCCGCCAGCCGCATAGAAGATTCCCCATCGTCCGCTCGAGCGATCGCAGGAAAAACCGAGCGCTGGAAGGAGCTTTCCATAAAACTTGTGTGCGCGCTTCAGGTCGCTTACACGCAGGTCAATATGGTCCAAGTAGCGCGTCTTTTTCATTTCAGCCGATATTTTTGAGGCTTTGAACCGGTTCTTTCGATTATATTTTTGGCTTCCAAATCAAGCTTAACGGTTTCGCCATACCAACTGATATTTCCAGAGAACTTGCGTTTTAAACTCTTATTAAGGCGGCTAAACAATTCGGTGTGCGTGAGGTCATTTTTTCGCAGGGCTGATAGGATAGCCTTCTTGAGCGTGTCGTATTTCTTTCTGTCGATATTCTTGCCGCTTTTACCCAGTGGGTGTTTCGTCAGTATTTTTTCGGCCATCATTTCTTTCTCCGTTCTTGATAACTTCTGTTCGCACTGACTGGCATGTCGCTGAACTTCACAAGAATGCGTTTGGACCGGCTTTGGTCAATGTACGCATGAGGCCGGGTTGAATTGTAATTTGTTTAATGCAGACTTCCCAGCGTTGTTCTGAAAGCCTGGAGCCCAGCTAATTTTGTCATGCCAACCTACGAATATTCATGTCAGAAGTGCGGGCAGACTTTCGAAGCGTTTCAGTCAATGCGCGATGAACCGTTCCGCGAATGTCCGAAGCAATTTTGCCGGTTGCCAAAGTGGGGACACGGAAAGGTGAAACGTTTACTTGGTACGGGCGCGGGTCTGATTTTCAAGGGCTCGGGGTTCTACAGCACTGATTATCGCAGCGAATCATACAAAGCAGCTGCTAAAAAGGAATCTGCGCCGAAAGCGTCCGAAGGCAGTGACAAATCTACAAAAACCGAGCCAACAAAAGCTCCTTCTTCCGGCGAGACGAAGACAGCTGAGAAGAAATCAGCAAAAGAATCGGGCTGATATTTTAGCAACAGCTTCGCGAGTTTCCACTAACCGGGACTCGATCCGAGAGAGATTTGGATCGGGTGTGCCTAACCCTTTGACAATTTTTCCAGCTGCGCGATGAACGCCTCCGGGCCACCGGGGAAATAACCGTCGAACTGCCACACTTTTTGCCCGGTGCTGTTCAGTACCACAATGGTGGGAAATCCAAGGACTTCGTACTGCTGGGCCAGTTGAACGTTTTGCTTTTTCACCTCTGTGGGCAGGGATTTTCTGCGAGGAAAATCAAGCTCCACCAGCACGAGATTGTCGTGCGCGTAGTTTTTGAACTGTGGTTGCGACAGAACGT
Source organism: Verrucomicrobiota bacterium (assembly GCA_003219945.1). Classification (GTDB taxonomy): domain Bacteria; phylum Verrucomicrobiota; class Verrucomicrobiia; order Chthoniobacterales; family UBA10450; genus Udaeobacter. The sequence goes on from QHQV01000322.1 coordinate 2,441, forward strand.
CTTTGTCGAATTTGATGCACCACCCGCACCAATCAGATCCCGTAAAATTGAGGAAAAGAAGTTTGTGGTTAGCCTTCGCCTCCTCCTGCGCCTTGTTGTAATCATGCAGCCAATCGGATTCCGCTTGTGCGAAGGCAGCGAAGACAAGCGAGACTGCGGCTGCGAGGAGAAATAATCGAGGGGTTTTCACTCCACCATCTTCGATGTAGTTGCGGCCCGGCGCAAGAGCGGTACAACGCACCGCCCGGTACAGCTATTATCTTTCCAAGCCTGCAAAAGCCCGACGCGGCAACGCCGGGCTATTGAAGGAAATGCCTGATCTAGCGCAGATGCTTCGAGACTAGTTTGGTCATCTCGAACATGCTCACCTGGCTCTTGCCATTAAATACTGGCCTGAGCTGGTCGTCGGCGTTGATCATGACTCTTTTCTTTTTGTCCTGCAGACCACGCCTCTTGATGTATGCCCAAAGCTTTTTTGTAAGCTCCGGCCGTGATAGCGGCTGCGAACCGACGATGGCAGAAAGCTTATCGTCCGGCTGGACCGGTTTCATGAAGGCGGGATTCGGTTTGCGCTTGGAAGTTTTTTTGGTTTTCGGCATGGACGCTGACTAACGTTTCGCCTGCGGGAGAGCAAGACTAATTTTGAGCTAAACAGAAAATTTTTATTGTCCGTCTTTCCGACGGACGGCGACTGCTGCCATATCATCCGGAGCAGTGTTCGCAGAATTCGCGGGAGCTGTTTCCGTTACGATCCGTTTGAGCAACGCTTCCGCGCTGGGCGCGGAATGATCCAGAATTTTTTCGAGCTGCTCGGGAGTCACTCGATGGCGCTCGTCTTTCGTCCAGCGGAACAAGCCATCAGTGTAGAGCAGGAAAGCATCGCCGGGTTCAAGGGCGATCGGTGTTTCAGTGAATGCTGTTCGTTTGATCATGCCCAGCGGAGGCGCCACTGAAGTGATGGATTTTGTTGTGCCGTCGCGACGAACAAGCAAAAGCGGCGGATGCCCTGCGCCAACGACCTGACCCTGTCCGGTTGCCAGATCGAGGGCAACACACATCGCGGTCATGAATGAGCGCGCGCCGAAGATGCTGCGAAAATCAGTATCCACAGCTTCCATCAAGCTGGCCGGCGAATCGTGATCCATGCTGCCGTGGTGAAAAAGAAGTTTTGCCAGCGTTGTAAGTAACGCGGCAGCTGCACCGTGGCCAGTGCCATCTGCGATCCAGAACAAAAGACGCCCATCCTTCATTCGGAGCCAGCCATAGATATCGCCGCCGACCTGGATAACAGGACGGTAACACGTTGCGATCTGCCAGCCCGGCAGCAGCAGCGGTTTCTGCGGTATCAATGATTGCTGCGTTAGGCGCGCGGCTGCAAGATCGCGCTCCAGATCGCGGCGCCATTTCTCCAGTTCATCGTTTTGCCGCTCCAGTTGTCGTCGCATGGAGCGGAGCCGAAGCTGGGTTTCGATTCGCGCGCGCAAAACCGCGGAATTCACCGGTTTTGTCACAAAATCATCGGCACCAGCCTGCAGACATGAGACCTCGCTCTGTTGGCTGCCGTGTGCAGTAAGCATGATGGCGGGAATCTGGGCGACGGTCGGGTCCTTGTCTGAGCGAAGACGTCGGAGCACCTCGGCGCCGTTTGGTCCTGGCATATCGAAATCCAGTAGCAAAACCGAAGGCGGTCTATCCTGAATGGCGTCCAGTGCTTCGGAACCGTCCTTGCACACGCGGCAATTGTAGCCAGCAGCGCTGAGCAGTTGGGCCAACACCCTGCGACTCATGGCGTCATCATCCACAACCAAAATCTCTGCGTGTGAATTGTCGTGCATTTGTACTTTGGATTCGGATGACGTGCGCCGGCGTATCGTATTTGTGCTGCTGTTTTCAACAAATACCCGCAGCTTGAACAAAGCGTGATTTAATCATTGGCAACGACTCGCAGTCCGGATACGATTTGAGAAACTTTCATTATGAAATTTTCAATCCCGCTTGCTCTCCTCGCGGTTTTCTTTTTCGCCTCATGTGCGCAGGAGCCGCCACCACCAACCACGCAGCGCCACGCGGCGCCGACCTACGTCTCGACCCAACCACAAGAATACCCGCCGCCGCAGCAGCCATTTAACCCGAATGGACCGGTTCAGCCAATGGCTACACCGCCGCCGGTGGTCGCGTCTTCACCTCCGCCCGCGGCTGCGCCGCCGACAAAGGTGACAAAGGTGGCAAAGGGAGATTATCCTTACGGAATTCCTGTTCCCGGTAAACCGCATCTGGTGGAGAGCCCGTATTCGCCCGGCAAATATATCGATGTAGAAGGATTTCCTCCCGGCACCGAAGTGAAGGATCCTTACACCGACAAGATTTTCCTTGTGCCGTAAAGCGACTGGTCCTGGAGTTCCGCTGATGCGGAGACAGTGAATACCGGGTTAGCGCAGCACAGCCTCTTTATGCGAACATCCGGCATAAACATCAGGAAGTTCAGGTTCATTCTATGGAATTACGCGTAAAACGGGCGCCTCGAATCGATCTCGAAATCACTGTCCCGGGTGATAAGAGTATATCGCATCGCGCGGTGATCGTCGCCGCTCTTTCCAACGGTATGTGCACGCTGCGCGGATTTCTGCCGAGCGAGGATTGTATGAACACGGTGAACGCAATGCGTGCACTGGGAATCAAGATCGAACAGCCCGAGCCGGCCACTTTAGTCATTCACGGAAAAAAACGGGTCCTCACCGCACCGAGCCAGGAAATCAATTGCGGCAATTCGGGCACGACCATGCGGCTTCTCGCGGGTCTGGTAGCCGGCCAAAAATTCGAGAGTCGGCTGGTGGGAGATCCGGGCTTGTCCAAACGCCCAATGGACCGAGTGATCGCGCCGCTTTGTGAGATGGGCGCCAGCGTCGTTGCTGAAGGTCCTGAGGGAACGCCGCCGTTGCGCATCCACGGCGGGTCGCTTCATGGAATTCAATACCGCCCATCTGTGGCGAGCGCACAAGTGAAAAGCGCGCTGCTGCTGGCCGGTCTCTTTGCAAAAGGCAAAACCACGATTGAAGAACCGGTGCCGACGCGAAACCACATGGAGAAAATGCTCAATTATTTCCTGGTGCGCACGACGACGGAAGATGACGGCAGCGTTAATGTTTTCGGCGATCAGGTTCCGGAGTCGCGGGATTTCGATATTCCCGGCGACATCTCTTCGGCAGCGTTTTGGCTGATTACCGCTGCGGCGCAGCCTCGTGGACATCTGCTGATTCGCGATGTGGGATTAAACGATACGCGAACGGCCATGCTGGGCGTGCTACTCCGAATGGGTGCGCACGTTCGAGAAGCCGTCGAGGATGTCGAACACGTTGAGCCGCGCGGCGTGGTGGAAGTCACCGGTGTGCCGCTAAAAGCCACCGTTATTCAGGGCAAAGAAGTGCCACAGCTCATTGACGAGTTGCCGATTTTGTCCATCGCAGGCGTTTTGGCGAGCGGCAAAACGACGATCCGGCATGCAGAGGAGTTGCGCCTAAAAGAAACCGATCGCATTGCGGCGATCGCACAGAATCTGCGCACCATGGGCGCGCAAGTCGCCGAGCTGAGTGACGGGCTCGAGATTTATGGGCCGGCACCGTTGCACGGAGCACGTCTGCCGAGCTTCGGCGATCATCGCATTGCCATGGCCTTTGCCATAGCGGGCCTGTTTGCTGACGGCGAGACAATTATTCAGGATGCCGAATGTATTCGTGAATCGTATCCGGGATTCCAGGCGGTTCTTGAAGAATTTACCAACGCGAAGCGGATGCAGGTCAGCACGCCGGTTATCGGTTCGCTCGCTCCTGTGCCCGCACAGGAGGCCTGATTTACTTTCGTTAGGCGCGAACTACACATGGGATCATACGCTTCGCAGCACTGTGTGATCGCCATTGATGGTCCCGCTGCCTCGGGAAAGAGCAGCGTTGCGCGGAAGCTTGCGCGACAGCTCGGTTTTGTCTACGTCAATTCGGGTGCAATTTATCGAGCGATCACATGGCATTTCCTTCAAACCAAAATTCGGCCGGAGGAGAGCGAGCGCATCGCTGAGTCGCTGGATTCAGCAGTGCTTACATGCGTTGTTCGAGAGGGGGAGGCGCGCATCGTTGTGGACGATGTCGATCCCGCCCTGCATTTGCGCGATGACCGTGTGAACGAGAGCGTCTCTCGTGTCAGCAAATTACCGCGAGTTCGCGAAATCGTTTCACAGAGACTTCATGATTGTGCTGAGGGACGTGACGTAGTAATCGAAGGCCGGGACATTGGGTCGGTCGTTTTCCCCGACACGCCTTACAAATTCTATATCGATGCTTCTCCTGAGGTGCGTTTGCAACGTCGCGCCGCACAAGGGGAGCGCGACGAAATCACCGTTCGCGACCGCGATGATGTCTCACGGGCCGTTTCACCACTGGTGAAAGCGAAAGACGCGCACGTGATCGACACTTCGTATGTCACGGTTGAACAAGTGGTGACAGAAATAATCACCCGGCTTGAGCAAGTGGGTTTGCCGATTAGCGACGTTCAGATCACAGATCGCGCGCTCGGCGAATGAATTTTTATTATTGCGTTGGCTATCATTTAAGCAGGCTGGCTGGTCGATGGTTCTTTCGGCTTCGCGTCATTCATCGGGAGCGGATGATCCAAAGCGGGCCGGTGATTCTAGCCATGAATCACCAGAGCTATCTCGATCCGCCGCTGGCCGGGACGACGTGCGACAGGCCGATCTACTTTCTCGCCCGCCGAACGCTTTTGGACATTCCGCTATTGGGGTGGGTTTTGCCAAAGGTGAACGTGATCCCGGTGAATCAGGAAGGCGTTGATCGCGCCGCTATCAAAGCTTTGATCCGCGTTTTACAGGCCGGTAACGGCGTCCTGGTTTTCCCGGAAGGCTCGCGCACAGTCGACGGCAACCTTCAACCAGCGGAGCCCGGATTGGGTTTGGTGATCGCCAAAACGCTCGCGCCGGTCGTGCCGATGCGGATCTTCGGCGCTCGCGAAGCGCTGCCTCGCGGCGGAGGGCCTCTTCGGCTTGTGCCAATAACAATCGTAATTGGGGAACCGATCTTGTTCAGCGCAGCCGATCTCGAAACGCCAGGAAAGAGTCTGTACG
>QHQV01000323.1 GCA_003219945.1 Verrucomicrobiota bacterium
TTTTAGTCCGATTACTTCGTTAAGATACTGGTGATCGAGTTCGGCGCGCAACGCACGGATACAGGTTTCGATTTCGTCGTAGCACACCAAAGGCCGCTTGGAATCGAGTTGTTCCGCTCGAAATGTGAGTCGGCACCCATAATTGTGTCCGTGCGGCGCAGTAGCCGGCCCAAACAGCCGCACGTTTTCCTCCGGGCTCAAATGCAGCGACATCGTTCTACGCGCGGCTGAGAATTCAAACCAATAATTCGCTTCGCAAGCGCCGGTGAAATAGTAGGTCGCGCTGCGCTCGGGTGACTCGCTCAAGTGGCAAACACACAGGTTTGCTCCGACGTCCGAAAACAGCGACGCGACATCGCAATAAAGCTGACGGGCAACGTTCTCTGGAGTCGGCGAAATTTCGCGAAAGGACGGATTGTCCTGGTTTAGAAATTTGTGATCGAAACCATCGCGAAGAACCTTTTCGGCGCGCTCCTTAATTTCGCTGATGTTGATCAACATCCCAGTTGCTGGATCGACCGGACCGGTGAAGACGAAATAGGTAATGTAATTGCGTCCGCTGCCATAGCGCGCACTTGTTTCCGGTCCGAACGCTGTCGCGTTCTCTTTGTCAGTCCAACCGGCGATCTTTAAGCGCCGCGATGCGTAAAATTCCAGGCGTTTGCTGACGGTCAGGAGCATGAGGTCAACCCGTCTGGCGGGATGCAGACCGAAAGAGACACCGCTAATCCGGAATTAGTCAAACAGTTTTTTGACTTTCTCCTAACGTCCATGATCTTTGAGTTAATGAAACATATAGGCTGGCGGGAGCGGTTGTTCAAAAGTACGCGAGGGAAAATCCTTGAGCTTCTGCGGACACGAGAATGCACGGTGAACGATCTGGCTGAGGCTTTGCGCCTGACTGATAACGCCGTGCGCGCGCATCTTGCCAGCCTGGAGCGCGACAGGCTCGTAATCCATTCGGGCATGAAGCCGGGCTTTCGAAAACCCCACACCACATATGCTCTCGGCCCGGAAGCCGAACAACTTTTTCCGAAAGCCTACGGGCGACTGGTCTCGCTTTTGATGTCGATATTCTCGCGTCAGATTGAGCCGAGAAATTTGCGCGCCGGCATGCGCGCCGCTGGCCGAAAGGTCGCGGGCCGACATCTCCACGAGTTGCGTGGCAAAACGCGACAGCAAAGAATTGATGCTGCACTCGGCGTTCTCAAGGAACTGGGCGGCTCGGCCCGCTTTAAGGAAGAAGACGGAAAACACTTCATCTACGGCAACGGCTGTCCGATTGCTGCGGCTACTGCGAATCATCCCGAAGCATGTCTGCTTGCGGAATCGTTGCTCACAGAGATAATTGGCTCACCTGTGAAAGAGCACTGCGTCCGCGGACCAACTCCTTCGTGCTGCTTTGAAGTGAAATAGCCACGGCGTGGCAAATTTCAATTAGTCACGAGGGGGCACAGACGTCCAGTGACCACCAGCTTCGTATCCGTACCAAGGAATGGTTTTTGAAGTAAATAGTCAAATAATATATTGACTTACTAGGATGAAATAAATAAACTTCTTCTTATGAATACAACCACTGACCAATCATACGCTGCCAGCACGAGTTCGCCGGCGTATCAGGCATATTGGATCCTTCATGTCGGATTCACAGTTGCTCCCATTCTCGCCGGTTTGGACAAGTTCTTTCACCTGCTGGTCAATTGGGACCAGTACCTTCCCGGACTAGTAGCGAACGCTTCACCCGTACCCGCGCACACGCTGATGCTTATTGTCGGCGTAATCGAAGTTGTAGCTGGAATTGGAGTTTGGTTTAAGCCGAAGATTTTCGCTTATATCGTCGCTGTCTGGCTTGTGGTGATCATAATAAATCTGTTACTGATCCCCGGATACTTCGACATCGCGCTGCGCGATTTCGGCCTGTTCCTTGCCGTTCTTGCGCTGGCTCGCTTGAGCCAGCAGTACGCTCAGACCTAAAACTGCTCGGCGGACTGGAAGAGCTGGCAAGCCGTCTCAACGAGGCGAGGTCTAATGACCGCGTCTGACACAGACGCCCCCGTGGCTAATCGTTCAGCAACGAGAGAAACTCGGAACGCGTTCGCGCATCCTCTTTGAAAACGCCGAGCAGGCACGATGTTTTCATCACAGAGTTTTGCTTCTCAACGCCGCGCATCATCATGCAGAGATGTTTGGCCTCAATGACAACCCCTACGCCGCGAGGATGCAGTGCCTTCATTAACGCGTCCGCAATTTGCATCGTCAGGTTCTCCTGGATCTGAAGTCGCCGCGCGAACATGTCCACAATGCGCGCGGTCTTCGACAGGCCAACGACCTTTCCGTCGGGGATGTAAGCAACGTGCGCTTTGCCGATGAATGGAATCAAGTGGTGCTCACATAGCGAATAGAGTTCGATGTCTTTGACGAGAATGATTTCACTGGCTTCGGACTCGAAGAGCGCATTGTTAATTATTCCATCCAAGCTCTGCCTGTAACCGGCGGTCAAAAATTCGAATGCACGCGCAGCGCGGCCCGGTGTTCTAACCAACCCTTCGCGCTGCGGATCCTCGCCAATGGCTTCGAGCAGACCGAGAAACGATTGCTCCATGTTCGCGACCCGAGCGGCACCGCAGGGTTGAATTTTGCTGATCCGGCGTTCAGCTGCTTGCAACTCAGTTTCAGTTTCGGAATTTCCGTCCCGCATGGGGATACTTTAGCCTGAGTACACGCCGCCTCAAGGAGCGGTGTTCTAAGCGCTTAGCTGTGGGGCCGGCGGGCGTCCCGTGCCGGAGCCGTTGAATGGCAGGCAAGATGCCTGGCCGCCCAACAGACCTGGAAGCCCGTGCGACTACGAATTATTCTAGCCAGCTCTGCGGATATTTTTGGTCGTCGAGCGCAACAGCTTGCTCAGTGAGCTCGAGTGTATGTTGCGTGTCGAACATCACCGCCAACTCTTCGGTTCGCGTAGCGTTCTTGCTTGCCATGATCGTACCAGGATGCGGCCCGTGCGGAATACCGCGCGGATGCAGCGTGATCGAAGCCGGTTCAATTCCCCGACGCGACCCGAAATTGCCGCGCACGTAAAACAAAACTTCGTCGGCCTCGACGTTATCGTGCACCCACGGGATCCTGACCGCCTCTGGATGCGTATCGAGCATGCGTGGAGCAAATGTGCAGACGACATAACCGCGAATCTCGAATGTTTGATGGATTGGCGGCGGTTGGTGGACCGTGCCGGTAATTGGCTCGAAGTCCTGGGCATTAAATGTGAACGGATAAACGTATCCGTCCCAGCCGACGACATCAAAGGGATGATGCGCCATCGTCACCTGAGTCCAACGCGGGCCGTCCTTCACTAAAATCTCAGTATCTTCATCCTTGTCGATCGTCAGCGGTTCGGTTGGGCCGTGGAGGTCGCGCTCGGAGTATGGCGAGCCCATCTTTATCTGGCCCTCTTTGTTCATATAACGGTGCGGAATTCGGACCGGCCCCACGGATTCGAGAATCAGGTAATCTTCTTCTTCCACATTGTCTGGAACGAGCCGGTATGTGATGCCGCGCGGAATCACGATGTAATCTTCAGCGCGATATAGCTGTTTTCCGAAAACGGATTCGAGTGTGCCGCCACCTTTGAAGACGAAGATGATCTCGTCCGCGCCGCCGTTGCGATAATACTGAAATTTGTCGTAAGCCTTTTCAGGGCGCGAGCGATACGCCACCACGTCCTGGTTAAACAAAATCGGAATCCGTCCGGTGTAGAAATCTCCGTTGCGCGGAATATTCGCCGTTTTCAGGTGATGATGACGCAAGGGGCTGTCCGTAGCTTTCTTAAGTTCCTCGCATTTCAGAAGCTTCACGTTGCGAACACGTGTCGGCGGCCGCAGGTGATACATGATTGAGAACGCCTCGTTGAAACCTTCGGTCGTAACTACGTGCTCGTAGTAGATGCCTTCGTTCTTGTAACCCGGTCCCTCGCCATTGCGGTGGAACCAGATATGATGCTTTCGCGGTATCTCGCCAATTTTTAGGTAATACGGCATGATCTATTTACCTCCTTTGAATTCAGACTGACTCCTCACCCTCCCCTCTCCTCTTGTTTAAGAGGCGAGGCGACCCGCTCACGCTTGGTCGCAGCGGGCAATTGATTGGATCTATTCCGCCGCCTCTCCCCTCGAGGGGAGAGGATTGAGGTGAGGGGTGCTCATTCATCACTATAAATTGCCTCGTGCGGCCTGCTCGCGTTCGATGGCTTCGAACAGCGCTTTGAAATTGCCTTTGCCAAAACTCTTTGCGCCTTTGCGTTGAATAATTTCAAAGAAGAGCGTCGGGCGATCTTGTATCGGCTTCGAGAAAATCTGGAGCAGATAACCTTCATTATCGCGATCGACAAGAATCCCGAGCTGCTTCAGCGCGTTCAGTTCTTCGTCGATGTGTCCTACGCGATCCAGCAACGTGTCGTAGTAAGTCGAAGGCACTTTCAGGAACTCGAGCCCACGATCCTGTAGATTGGTCACGGTTTCGATGATGTTGTTCGTCGCCATCGCGATGTGCTGCACGCCTTCGCCGTCGTAAAAATCGAGGTATTCTTCCACCTGCGATTTCTTTTTGCCTTCCGCGGGTTCGTTGATTGGAAATTTCACGAACCCATTTCCGTTACTCATCACCTTGCTCATCAATGCGGAGTATTCGGTGGAAATGTCTTTGTCGTCGAAGGTAAGAATGTTGCGGAAGCCCATCACTTCCTCATAAAATTTCACCCATGGGTTCATCTGGTTCCATCCCACGTTGCCGACACAGTGATCCACATGCTGCAATCCAGTCTCCGGAGCCCGGAACACCGGCTCCCATCTCCGAAAACCTGGCATAAACGGACCTGTGTAATCATCGCGCTCGACAAACACATGGACGACTTCGCCGTAAGTATGGATTCCGCTCAGAACGATTTTGCCATGCTCGTCTGTTAGCGTTTTCGGTTCCATGTAATTTTTGCCGCCGCGCTTCGTGGTCTCCTTCCAGGCAGAGGTCGCATCCTTCACTTTCAACGCGATCGCCTTCACGCCGTCGCCATGCTTAAGAACGTGGTCGGCAATTGTGTGTTTCGCGCGAATCGGTGTGGTCAGAACGAACGTGATCTTGTTCTGCCGGACCACGTAGCTGGCGCGTTCGCGGACCCCGGTTTCGGGTCCGCTGTATGCCACCGGCTGAAAACCGAGCGCGCCTTGATAAAAATGCGCCGCTTGCTTGGCGTTACCTACGTAAAACTCGATGTGATCTGTCCCTTCTAGCGGCAAAAAATCTTCCTGCATGACCGGGGAACTTTTCTTTTTTGGAGCAGCAATTGTCGTTGGCATGATGACCTCCTAACTTTCTGGCGCCGGGCGCGTCCTTCTAATATAGATCGACGGCCACCCGTCGCAAGGTTGCGTGCGCAGGGATAGGAGTCGCACAGCCGACGCAACGTGGGCGCGCGTGATGCTTCAGTAAACACGATCCACGCAAACCATCCCTGTTGCTCCGCTATGACCCCGATGCATACTTCATTTGCGCCCAATGTTGATGCAAAAAAAATCTCTTCCCCATCATCTCGCTGCACTCTGGTTTGCTGATATTGCCGGTTATAGCAAGCGTGGCCTGGAGGATGAACGTGGCGCGCTGGAGCTGGTCGAACTATTGCAAACCCTCTCACGCATTACCGTCCAACGTTACGAAGGTCGGGTAGTGAAATTTTTCGGTGATGCGGTTCTCGCCGAATTTCCAAGTACAGAGATGGCTGTGCGCGCCGCAGCGGTGCTGAGCAAAGTGTACGCTGAACAATCAATCAAGACTGGTCGCGGCCACTATCTTCGCATCGGTGTTCATCTTGGCGACGTTGCGGTGGACACAGACGGGGATCTTTATGGCGACGGCGTCAACGTGGCGGCGCGAATACAGGCAGCGGTTGATCCCGGCCAGGTGGTCGTCAGCGACGACGTCTGGCGTCAAATCCGTGGGCGCGAAGGGTTCCGTTTCGAACGTTTGGGTAACCGGGATCTTAAAGGTGTGGGTTTAATTGATCTTTACCTGGTTACTCTGGCGGAAAATCCCCCCACTACGTCGGGCTCGACTACTGAAGCGAGAAGTCAGCACAGCCAGCAAAGGAAACAGAAGATCCGCTCGATCGCTGTTTTGCCGTTTGCGGATCTCAGCGCGGAACGCGACCAGGAACACTTCAGCGATGGTGTTGCAGAAGAAATCCTCAACGCACTCAGTAAAATTGGCGGTCTTCACGTTCCGGCGAGGACATCCTGTTTTGCCTTTCGCGGAACGAGCCTGGACGCGCGCGAGATTGGCAAGCGTCTCGGGGTCGAGACGCTTCTGGATGGCAGCATCCGAAAATCCGGAAAGCGTGTCCGGATCAGCGTGCAACTGGTTGACGCGAGTAACGGCTACCAGCTCTGGTCGGAGCGTTTCGACCGCG
>QHQV01000238.1 GCA_003219945.1 Verrucomicrobiota bacterium
ACATAATCGCGTTTCATCTCCTTTTTGTACCAATCGTAAATCCGGCCGACAAACGGCGAGATGAGCTGCACTTTTGCTTCCGCTGCGCGGATGGCCTGCGGCAACGAAAACATCAGCGTCAAATTGCAGCGGATCCCCTCTTTGTGCAGCTGCTCTGCGGCGTTCAATCCTTCCCATGTCGATGCTATTTTAATCAACACACGTTCGCGCGGAATTTTACGCTCCTCATAAAGCTCAATCAGTCTTCGAGCTTTTTTAATCGAACCTTCAACGTCGAACGAAAGTCGCGCGTCGGTCTCAGTCGAAACGCGCCCGGGTACGACTTCCAGAATGTCGCACCCGAACTGCACCAGTAAATGATCACAGATGTCTTCGATCTGCGCCGCACCCCTGAGCCCGGATTTCTTCCGATCCGCCAACACTCTCTCAAGCAAATGCGCGTACTCAGGTTTTTGACTCGCCGCATAAACCAGGCTCGGATTCGTCGTCGCGTCCTGCGGTTTGAATTGCTTAATCGATTCGAAGTCGGCCGTGTCGGCCACGACTTTGGTAAACTTCTTCAGCTGCTCCAGCTGGTTCAATTGTGTTTTGGTCTTCTTCTCCTCAACGACAGCAGTGCTCATGATAATTCCTCTCTTTTTTGGCTTAAGCCAAACGTACGCCCGAACAAAAGATCGACAACGACAAAATCCACCCGTCGTGCGCAACTCGGGGCAACACGTTTCGCCGTGAGTCGAAGGAAGTCGAAGCGTCCGAGCTCTGTTAAGCAGATGCGGATACTCCCGAAGGCGCTTCACTTGTCCGTCGCGAACCAATCGCCGCGCGAACAAAATTGTTTCCGAGTTCCCACATTGGACCGGGAAATTTGCGACATTCGGCTAAGACGTCGTCAAGCCCGTTGACGAACATGTCGAGTTCTTTTTCGCCGATGATGAGCGGTGGGAGGATTTTCAGCACGTCCATCGCATGACCCGCTACCTGAGTAAGAATACGATGCTTGCTCAACATTTGAGTCACGACCATCTGCGCGAAGAGCACCTTGTCGATCTTGTGCAAAAGCTTCCATGCCATCTTGAGCTTGAACTCGCTAGGTTCGTGAAACTCGATGCCCACCATGAGGCCTTTGCCTCGTACTTCCTTTATGAAGGAATGTTTTGCCTTCAGTCCTTCGATTTTCTCCATGAGCAATGCACCCATCTTAGCTGAGCGCTGGACCAGATTTTCCTGATCGATCACTTCGAGCGACGCGAGTCCACAGGCCATTGCAAGATTATTGCGGCCGAAAGTCGTGGAGTGCACAACGCAGCGGTCCATGCGGCTGAACGTCTTCTGATAAACTTCGCGCCGGGTAATAATCGCGCCGCACGGCACGTAACCGCCGCTCAATGTTTTCGCGAGTGTGATGATGTCGGGCTCCAAATTCCAATGCTGAAATCCAAACATCTTACCCGTTCTACCTAGGCCGGTCTGGACTTCATCCGAGATCAGCAGCGTGCCGTATTTGCGGCAAAGCTCCTGGGCACGAACAAAAAAATCCGACTTTGGCGTTTGACAGCCTTTGCCTTGAACCGTCTCGATGACAAACGCCGCCACATCGCGCGCGCGCAATTGCCGATCTAACTCAGCGATGTCATCGAGCGGAACGCGTGTGTCGAAACCTTGCATGAGCGGGCCAAAACCTTCGGTGAAGCTTTCGCAGCCCATCAGTGACAACGAACCTATCGTCAGACCGTGAAATGCGCTCGCCAGAGACACAACACGTTGTCGTCCCGTCGCAGCGCGCGCAAATTTGAGGGCGCCCTCCATTGCCTCCGTGCCTGAGTTGCAAAAGAAAACAGCGTTTAAATGCGGCGGCGTCCGTTTCAAAAGGGCCTCAGCCAGCAACCCGCTTAGAA
>QHQV01000324.1 GCA_003219945.1 Verrucomicrobiota bacterium
GATAATTTTTCGGCATGTCGGGGTAGAAATAATTCTTGCGATCGAACTTGCTGACCGGCGCGATATCGCACCCGAGCATCAGTCCCGTCAGCACGGTCATGCGCAACGCTTCCTGATTCATCACCGGCAACGCGCCGGGCAGCCCGAGGCAAACCGGACAAGTGTGCGTGTTCGGTTCGGCGCCAAATTCAACCGGCGAAGCGCAAAACATTTTGGATCGCGTCTTGAGCTGCACGTGCACTTCCAAGCCGATCGTCGCGATGTAGTTCATGCGCCGTTCAATATTCGTTGAAGCGTTGAATGGTTAAAGAGTTAAACGGCGGTCATTCTGAGCGAAGCGAAGCGGAGTCGAAGAATCCCGCAGCGGTTACGCGTGGTTACGCCACGGGATTCCTCGACTTCGCTCGGAATGACGGCCATTCCAAGGCTTCAAGGCTTCAAGGCTTCAACGATTCAATGCTTCAACGGACCAAGCAATCGCTCGTTGCCGCAATGCGTGATCGCAAAGAACGAGCGCGGCCATTGCTTCGACAATCGGCACGGCTCGTGGAAGAACACACGGATCATGCCGTCCGCGGGCGACTAGCTCAGTCTCTTCGTTTGAAGTGGTTACCGTTTTCTGTTCGAGCGCGATCGTTGCAGGCGGTTTAAACGCAACGTGAAAGTAAATGTCTTCGCCATTGCTGATGCCACCTTGCACGCCTCCGGAGTTGTTCGTGGTCGTCCGAATTCTTCCAGCGCGGGTTTCGAATGCATCGTTGTGCTGCGAGCCCCGCATCTGTGTCGCCGCAAATCCAGAGCCGATCTCAAAACCTTTTGCCGCCGGAATGCTCAGCATCGCTTTCGCCAAGTCTGCTTCAAGCTTGTCGAACACAGGCTCGCCAAGTCCGGCTGGGATGCCGCGCGCCACACACTCGATTACGCCGCCGACGGAGTCGCCTGCATCCCGAATCTGCTCGACCAGCGAGATCATCTTTTTCGCAGCGGCAGCATCCGGGCAGCGGACAACATTTTTCTCAACGTCATTCATCGTCACGGTGGAACGGTCAATCTTCGCAGTCACTTCGTGGATTTGAGTCACGTAAGCGACGAGTTCGAAGTCCGCATACAATGCCGACAATGTTTTTTTTGCAATCGCACCGGCCGCGACGCGACCAATCGTCTCGCGCGCAGACGCGCGACCGCCGCCGTGCCAGTTTCGGATCCCGTATTTGGCCTCATAGGTGTAATCGGCGTGCGACGGTCGAAATTTGCGCGCAATTTCGCTGTAATCTTCGGGTCGAGCGTCTTTGTTCCGAACAAGAATTGCGATCGGCGTCCCGAGCGTTTTACCTTCAAAAACGCCGGACAGAAGTTCGCATCGGTCTTCCTCTTTGCGCTGAGTCGTGAGTTTGCTTTGGCCCGGGCGACGACGATCCAACTCTCGTTGAATTTCGGCTTCAGAAATTTCGATGCGCGGCGGGCAACCATCGATTACGACGCCGATGCCGCCACCATGGGACTCGCCAAATGTGGTGACACGGAATAATTGACCAAATGTGTTACCCATAATGCGAAGATGGTAAACTAATGGCGGAAAATGATAAGACGTTTCCGAACGCTTCGGTAGGGCGCGACCGCCGGGCGCGCCGCGAGTTGACGGACAATTCGGCGAGCCGTCCCTAACAATGTTCAGATCGCTTCGAGCGCGTTCTTTAAATCGTCGATCAAATCGCGGACGTCCTCGACGCCGACAGACAGCCGGACAAGCGAATCGGTGATGCCGAGTTTTTCCCGTTTTTCTATCGGCACGGAGGCATGCGTCATCAGCGCGGGATGATTGATCAGGCTTTCCACGCCGCCGAGGCTTTCCGCCAAGGCAAACAAGTGCGTGTTCTCCAGAAAACGGCGCGTTCCGGCGAGGTCAGTTTTCAAAACAATGGTGACCATTCCGCCGAACCCGCGCATCTGTTGCCGGGCCAAATCGTGTTGTGGATGCGATTTCAGTCCGGGATAGTGGACCGATTTGATCTCGCGCTGATCCTCGAGCCAGCGCGCAATCTCCAGCGCGTTTGAGCAATGCCGCTCCAACCGAAGCGCCAGCGTTTTCAAGCTGCGCAGAACAAGAAAGCTATCGAACGCACCGGCAATGGCGCCCACCGAATTTTGCAAAAACGCAATTTGATCAGCGAGTTCCTTGTTTTTCCCAACAACGACAACACCACCGACCAGATCGGAATGCCCGTTCAAATATTTCGTTGCGGAATGCAAAACGATATCGAACCCTGATTCAATCGGTCGCTGGATCCATGGAGTAGCGAACGTATTATCGCTAACCGAAATCAATTTCCGTTTGCGCGCGATCTTCGCGATTGCGTCAAGATCCATCAGTTTGAGCAGCGGATTACTCGGCGTCTCGATCCAAACCATGCGCGTGTTTGGTTTGATCGCGCGCTCGAGATCTTTGGCATCGGTCAAATCGACGTAGGTAAAATCTAGATTCGCGGAGCGCGCGCGCACCCGGTCGAATAACCGAAAGGTCCCGCCGTACAGGTCGTCGCTGGCTATTATGTGCGAGCCGCTGTCGAGCACCTCCAGCACCGTTGCCATCGCAGACAGACCGGATGCGAATGCGAACCCGCGCGATCCGCTTTCCAAATCGGCGATGCACTTTTCGTATGCAAGCCGAGTGGGATTGATTGAACGCGCGTAATCGTAGCCTTTGTGTGTCCCGGGGCTTTCCTGCACATACGTTGACGTGGCGTAAATCGGTGTCATCACGGCGCCGGTCGTGGGATCCGGCTGCTGCCCGGCGTGAATGGCGCGCGTCGCGAAGCCTTGTTCTTTTTTCATTGTCGATATGAGTGTGCTAGACAAACTCGCGTTCTGGCGGTGCGGACGATTTCGGCATGTGAAGCCGGAGATAGGAAAGCAAGTCGGTGCGCGTAATCAGCCCCAGAAATTTGTTGCCGTCCATCACGATAGCGACTCGGCCACGATCGAATACCCCCAGTAAGTCCGCGATTTTGGCGTCCGGCGGCAACGTTTCTAACCGGTCGGTCATCGCCTTGCTCACGGGATCGTTAAAGTGCGACGGCTCGCGGTGCACTTTTACCAGGAGATCGGATTCGTCGATGATCCCGATGGCGCGTCCGCTTTTATCGACCACCGGAAGCTGTGACACGTCAGAGTCGCACATTCGTTTGAACGCTGTGAGCAATGAATCATCGGGCCCTATCGTGATCACTTCGCCCGCTTCATATCGATGCGAGATCAAATCGCTCAGATCGCCGTGCGGCGGCCGATGAATGAATCCCTGCTCGGCCATCCAAAAATTGTTATACATTTTGGAGAGATATTTGTTGCCGGTATCAGGGACGAATGTGACGACGCGTTTCGGTTTTGTTTGCTCCCGACAGTAACGCAGCGCGCCTGCGAGAAGCGTGCCAGTGGACGACCCGCCAAAGATTCCTTCCTTACGCAAAAGCTCGCGCGCTGCGGCAAAACTTTCCTCGTCATCGATCTCAAATGCTTCTGTGACTAACGACATATCCGCGATGTCTGGGATGAAATCTTCACCGATGCCTTCTACTGCCCAGCTGCCCGATTCAACCAGCTGACCAGTCTTGACGTACTCGTACAAAACCGAGCCGGTCGGGTCGGCCAAGACCATTTCGATGCCGCGCCGCGGTTTTACGCGATTAAAAAATCTACCGAGCCCTGTCAGCGTTCCACCTGAGCCGACTCCCACGACAACCGCATCCACGTCATGCCGCATTTGCTCCCAAATCTCCGGACCGGTCGTGCGCTCGTGTGCGAGCGGGTTCGCCGGATTACCAAATTGGTTCACGTAAAAGCTACCCGGAATTTGTTCGGCCAGCCGGGCCGCGACATCCTGGTAATACTCGGGATGCCCGCGCGTCACATCAGACCGCGTGATCCGCACTTCGGCGCCGAGCGCTCTTACGTGCGATATCTTTTCTTGCGACATCTTGTCGGGAATTATCAGTAAGACGTGATAGCCCTTTGCGCCCGCGACCAGCGCCAGCCCAAGGCCGGTATTGCCTGCTGTGGCTTCAATAACTGTGCCGCCGGGCTGCAATTTCCCGTCGGCCTCAGCTGCTTCGATCATCGAGAGTGCGATCCGGTCTTTGATTGAACCACCCGGATTTTGATTTTCGAGTTTGAGAAAAAGTTGACACGGCCCGGTATCGAACTGCGTTACTTCCACTAGCGGCGTATCGCCGATGAGCGAAAGAATCTCGGGCGGTTTGCTGTGAGCAATGGCGGGCGCTGCGGAACTCTGACTCATAAAGTTACTCGATCGACGGCTCGCCCTTGTGCGACCATTCCGACTGACTGTCTGTCAAAAATTGTTGGAGCACAGGAAAGCGAATCTCGCCGTAGTTCAATGCGTAGCGGAGATCGCCGCCTTTGTAAATCCAAGTCGTCGGAATCCAACTCAGCGGCAAACTGGCAAACTGTTTGATCTTGTTTTCGCCGCGACGCGGACGTGGATCAGCGAGAATTGTCACGTTCGGCTGGTCGGCGATCCCGAATTTGTTCAGCATCGCGTGCCCGTCCTGCCCATCATTCCAGACTGAGACGAAACAAAACTTCACCTGTGGATTTTCATTGATCATTTTGGTCCACCCGCCCGTTTTTAGCTCAGCCTGGCAGTTAGAGCACCACGGCGCCCAGAAGTGAACGACGGTGGTTTGTGGCGATTTGATTGCGGCGAGAACGGCTTGTTCTGCCGGGGATTCAGCCCAGAGTGAAGCAACTGGGACGAGGACGATCAGTATCAGTAATCGGACAAGCAACATCTTCTGCTCTAGAATAGAGGCGAAACATCCAAGGCTCAACGCTGAACGCCGAATGTTCAATGCAGTCATTCCGAAGCGACGTAGAAGCTGCAACGCATCGGACGAAGTCCGCGAGCGCAGGCGTTCAACCCTGATTAATCGATTGACAACTTCGCGGGATCCTTCCACTCCGCTTCGCTGCACTCAGGATGACATGCGGCGGTAGCGTTGCGCAGGTCAGTTGACCAGATGCACAAAAACGCCTAGTATTCCGTCCCTATTCCGCTTCCGGCAGCAGCCGAATGCGCGGACATCGGTGTTCAATTTGAGTGCCGCTGTACTGAAGAGGAGGCCTACTTACTTTATGATTCAAATGCAGGACGTGATGTCGAAGCCGATGCCGGACTTCCGAGAAGGAAGCATCATCAAAGGGCAGATTTTGGAAGTTCGTCCACGCGAAGTGCTCGTCGATGTGGGCTACAAGTCCGAGGGTGTCATCCCGTTGAGCGAATTTGAAGATCCCGAGTCGCTGCAAGTTGGCGACGAGGTGGATGTTCTCCTGGAGCGACTTGAGAACGAAGAAGGCATGGTAGTGCTTTCGAAGGAGAAAGCAGCTTACCGCCAAAATTGGAATAAGATCGTTCACGTTTTCCAAGGCGACGGCCTGATCAAAGGCAAGGTCAGATCGGTGGTTAAAGGCGGATTGATGGTGAACATCGGGGTGGAGGCATTTTTGCCGGCATCGCAAATCGATGTCGTTCCGCCAAAGGATTTACAGCAGTTCGTCGGCAACACCTATGACTTCAAAATCGTTAAGCTCAATGACGACCGAAAGAACGTCGTGCTCAGCCGGCGGGAGGTGATCGAACAGGAGCGCAGCGAAAAGCGCCAAAAATTCCTGGAAAACGTGAACCTCGGCGATCGCGTAGTCGGCACCGTGAAAAACATCACGGACTTCGGCGCGTTTATTGATCTCGACGGCATGGATGGTTTGCTGCACGTGACGGACATGACCTGGGGTCGACTGGGACATCCCAGCGAATTATTGAAAGTAGGGCAGCAGTTGGAAGTCGTTGTGCTCGACATCAACAAGGAAAAGGAGCGCGTTTCGCTCGGACTCAAGCAGACACAGAAGAACCCCTGGGACCAAATTGAGGAGCGTTTTCCTGCCGGACAGCGAGTCAAAGGTAAGATCACGAATCTTGTTCCCTACGGCGCTTTTGTTGAGATCGAGGAAGGCGTAGAGGGTCTGATTCACGTGTCAGAACTCTCTTGGACGAAACGCATCATGCGTCCTTCTGATATTCTCAGTGTTGGCCAGGAAGTCGAGGCCGTTGTTCTGGGCGTGAACAAAGAGGAACAAAAAATTTCACTCGGGCTGCGCCAGCTCGAGCCAAACCCGTGGGATGAGATCGAGAAGAAATTCACCATCGGCAAGCAAGTCAAAGGCACCATCCGGAATATGACCGCTTATGGCGCGTTCGTGGAACTGGAGGAAGGTATCGACGGCATGATCCACGTGTCCGACTTAAGCTGGACTCGTAAAATTAATCACCCCAGCGAGATGTTTAAGAAAGGCGATGAAGTGGAAGCTGTCGTTATAGACATCGACAAAGTCAATCAACGCATCAGTCTCGGGATTAAACAGCTGGCCGAAGATCCATGGAAAACGATCGATGAGAAATATAAGATCGGTGACTTGGTGAAAGGTAAAGTGACCAAGCTCGCCAGCTTTGGCGCGTTCGTGCAATTGCAGGACGACATTGATGGGCTCGTTCACATCTCACAGTTGAGCGAGGATCGCGTCGCCAAGGTCAAGGACGTCCTTAAAGTTGGCCAGGAAGTGGAAGCGCGCGTGATTAAGGTGGACAAAATCGAGCGGCGCATCGGCCTCTCGATCAAAGCCGCGAATTATTCCGAAGAACAATTGCGCAAGGAAGTCGAGTCCTTTGATACGCTGCGTCCCGGTGAAGATATGGTTGGGTTGGAAAAAGCTTTCGCCGCAGCCGAACAGGAAGAATATCGCCCCGGGGAATCCAAGCGTGCCACAAAGGAGTCGAGCGACTCGAACGGCGAATCGAAGAAGGAACCGAGCAAGAAATAGTTCCGGCTTTTGCGTAGCTGTTCAGCGGTAGTCGGGCAACAAATGCGTGCCCCATACGGCGCCAGGGTTTGGGCCGGCCTGATCGTCTATTTAATCGCGTTGCTTGGTACTTTGCTGTTAGCAAACGAGAGCGCCCGGTCTTGGGCCGTTTTGCTACTCGTTGTTTCCGTAGTGCTGGCGGTGGTATTGTGGGACCGACAGAATTGGGTATCGGCGTTTCCATCGGACGCTACTGCTCCGACAGGCGTACACCGCAGACGCTTATTCTATTTGCTTGGAGTTACGATCGCGATGCTGCTTGTCCTTGCAGCGGACCTTCGCTATGCGGCAGCGCCAACTGAGACGTTCGGGCTCGCAGGTATCTTATGGATCGCAGGCATAGCCTTTGCTGCTTTGCTCTGGCTTCTTCGGCTCACATTCATTATGGGGTGTTTCCAAGTGCGCCACGCCTTTCGCGTTGGCCGACGTGGGAGATAGCGCTTCTGGCCGTGCTGTTCGTCCTTGCGTTGCGCAGTCGAGTTTGGAACCTGACGATTTCCCAGACAACATCTATCCGGATGAAATCATGACCGGCACCGTCGCCACTCAGAGCTATCTAAGTCCAACAACTCCGGCACCGTCGGTCTTTAGCACGTTGTGGAGCGGGATTGATTTGCCTGCTCTTTGGTTCTGGTTCGTAGCCGTATTTCTGAAGCTGGGTGGAACCTCGCTTGCAATGTTAAGGCTGCCTCCCGCTTTATTCGGGACGGCTACGGTTATCTCGCTTTATGCATTGTTACGCGGAACATGGGGCAGATATGCGGCGATCGCCAAAGCACGATCATGGCTTTCAGCGTTTCGAATGTTCATTACAGCCCCTGGCGCTTACCAACATCGTTACACAGTTCTTCTGGGCCACTTGTTTCCTTTTCTTGTTGCGCGCGTTGTGGTCGCGTCGCCGATCTGATTGGGCTCTGGCAGGTCTGTCCGCTGGATTAAGCGAGTACTTTTATTATGGAACACGGCTTCTGCCG
>QHQV01000239.1 GCA_003219945.1 Verrucomicrobiota bacterium
GGCCGTGCATATTTCAATAACTGATCTGCCTCGGGAAAATTGAAATCGTTGATGACATCAATTAAGAGCAGCGCGATTTTGTGTTTGTCCGGCGCGCTGCCGTGCAGGTCGACGTTTTTTCCTGGCATGGATTTTGTTTACTATAAAGACACGCGCCTACGGCTTTTCAGTGCCCTTCCCTCGATATTGCGAACGACAGCATCAGGGGCAGTAGCGCAGCTGCTTTGCAAAACCGGCCAATTGTTACGTGCAACCTCGCAGCAGAAAGATGAGCAGCAGAATTGGAATCGGAATTCCCAGCAGCCAAAGCAAAATGTACCCCGTCGCACCACAGTTTTGATATTTCTCGCCCAAGCGCATGTAACACGTTCCTTTCTTTGTCTACTGATTCGGATGAGGAACGAAACTCACGTGTTACAGACAATGGTTTTGGCTAACCCGTTGTTTCGCTAAGTGATCATCCGGCTTTGGCATGAGCGGCGAATCCTTTTTATGCGCAACTGTTTTGCTCTAGTTCTTTTTCTTGTCACTACAACGCTCGTCTCCGCCGCAGAACTCAAAGAGGTGGCCCGTTTTCCGGATCAACAAGTCACGGGAGTCGGCGTTTCGACAAAATCCGGTCGCGTCTTCGTGAATTTTCCTTTCTGGTCGGATGACCATTCGATTTCCGTCGCAGAGATTGTAAACGGCCAGCCGAAACCATTTCCCAACGAGGAGTGGAACAGGCCTGGCCCTGCCGGTTCGCATTTCATCTGCGTACAGAGTGTCGTAGTTGATGATCAGGACAATCTCTGGGTGCTCGATCCCGCCTCGCCCAAAATGCAGGGAATCGTCAAGGGCGGACCGAAGCTGGTGAAAATTGATCTGCGAACGGGTCAACTCGTACAGACCATCCCATTCGGCGAAGATATCGCGCCGGCCAAAAGTTATCTCAATGACGTTCGGATCGACACACGTTCGGGGATGGCCTTCATCACGGATTCCGGCAAAGGCGCAATTATCGTGATTAATCTAAAGAACGGAAACGCACGGCGACTACTCGATGGCCACACTTCGACGCGACCAGAGAAAGGTTTCAAGCTGGTCGTGAACGGAAAAGAATTGATTGACCAGCAAAAGAAAGCGCCACCGCAAATCGCATCCGATGGCATCGCGCTCGATGCGAAGAACGGCTATCTCTATTATCACGCGCTCACCGCTCACACGCTTTACCGCATCAAAACAAGTTTTCTTAGCGATGAACAGCTCAGCGAGAAAGATCTCGAATCTAAAGTGGAAAACGTTGGTCAGACGCCGGCGCCTGACGGAATGCTCGAAGCGCCTGACGGCAGCAGCATTTACCTGACGGACTTGGAACATAACGCGGTCCTGCGCTGGAACCCTTCAACGAAAAGCACCGAGCAGGTCATCACGGACAAGCTGCTCATGTGGCCAGACACGTTAAGCTGGGGACCGAACGGCGAACTTTACGTCACGACATCGCAGATCGAGAACATGCCGCGTTTTAACAATGGCAAATCCACGCGCACTGAGCCGTACAAGCTTTGGAAAATTGCAGGAGTGAACCGCCGATAACACTGCTCCCACAACATGGTCTTGCCAATCTGGCGTTCCTGCGAGAAGTCGTTCCCGTGAAACTTTGGAAATGGGAGCAGGAAAATCTTCCGTCCGTCGTACATTCGATACGGACAGCCATCGCGGCAACCTTATCGCTTGCAGTCGCTCGTCTGTTCGGGTTGCCCGAGGCGTATTGGGCTGCGATCGCTACGCTGGTTGTTATGCAATCAACGCTCAGCGCGACTGTATTGATTTCGATTGCCGCCACGGCGCTGGGTGCTCTGGCCGGCGCGCTCGTGGCAAGCTATTTCCCGGGAAATGTTTTGGTGTTCGCAGCGGCTGTATTTGTGCTGGGACTCTTGTGCGCTGCATTTCGGATGGAGAGAAGCGCGTATCGGAATGCGGGCGTCACGTTCGCCATTATCGTGCTCATTCCGCGTGCAAACGCTGCATGGATCATTGCGCTTCATCGTTTCTTCGAAGTCTCGGTTGGAATCCTGGTCGCTTTGGCGCTCGTAGCCGTCTGGCCGGAGCGTCCACCAGGATCCGCAAAACAAAACGCTGAATAATCTGCGAGTGTGTTGGCACACGCGCTGCGTTCAAACGAACTCGAGTTCGAGGTTTGTTTCAATCCACCCGGAACACGCGCGGATCGTCAGGTCCGCGCGAAATGAACTCGGGAAATTCGCTCGGGTGCAAAATTCCGGCGAGAATTTCCAGACTGTCCACAATACGAGGGCCGGGACGCGCGAAATATGCGCTGGCATTTACGATGTACACCTGACGGTTAGCCGCGGCGGCAATCGAATCAAAACCAGTAAATCGCCTGAGCAATTCATAATCGCGCCGTGCTCGATCGATATGGTATCCGCAAAGAGCAAGCACGATAATCTCAGGACGTGCATCCAGCACTTCCTGCCAATCGATCTGCGCCGAGGGTTTATGCTTCGGGCCT
>QHQV01000240.1 GCA_003219945.1 Verrucomicrobiota bacterium
AGGTGCTGGTGTGCGTGAAGAATGCCTCTTTGAACGGCCCCTGCGTGCTCTCCCAGCAATCGTCGTTCACCATGATATAGGAACCCTGGCGGAAGCAGGACAGCGACTTGTGCGTCGAGGTCGTGGCATAGACCCGCAGTTTCACCGCGTCAGGGTCCGGTAGCAGGTGCGTGTCGAGGAGTTTCGTACTTTTTGGATCAAGCTTGCCGTGTTTCTTCTTGAACTCGGCATACTCAGCTCGGTAGGCGGCGCTCGCATACCGCTCTCGCAACGCTTCGCAGGCCCCCATCGCTGAACGCATGCGATGAAATTGAGAGAAGCGGTTGTAGGCGTACCATGCTTCGTCCCATAAGAAGACGATGTCCGGTTTGATCGCCAGGACCTCTTCCATGAAGCGCTGCACGTTGTAAACGTGACCATCAAAGGTGCAATTGGTTAGGAGCAGCATGCGCACGCGGTCGAGCTTGCCTTCCGCCTTCAGATCTAGCAGCGCTTTCTTAATCGTGCGCAGTGGCACCGCGCCATACATTGAATATTCTGTCAGCGGATAAGCCTCGACGTATAAGGGCTGGCCACCGGAAAGGACCAAGCCGTAGTGATGAGATTTGTGGCAGTTTCGGTCCACCAGCACGATATCTCCCGGACGGACAAGGGCCTGCACAGCGATCTTGTTCGAGGTTGAAGTGCCATTCGTGCCGAAAAACAGCTCTCTGCAACCAAAAGCCCTTGCTGCCTTTTCCTGGGCAACCCTGATGTTGCCTGTTGGTTCGAGTAGCGAATCCAGACCACCGGTCGTGGCGGAAGATTCAGCCAAAAAGATGTTGGCTCCATAAAAGTGGCCGAAGTCACGAATCCAATGAGAGTTGAAGATGGACTTCCCGCGGGCAATCGGCAGTGCGTGGAACGTGCCGATCGGGCGGCGCGCATAGTTTTTGAGGTTATTGAAATACGGCGTGTCGTAGCGCTGGTTCACGCCCTCGAGGAGAGCGAGATGGATTTCCATCAGGTCCTCGAGTCCGTAAAAAATGCGACGGATGTTTTTGGAATCGAGGTGGCTCGCCATCTTTTCCGCGGCCCCATCCACGATAAGATAGACGTCGAGTTCAGGACGGATCTTCCCGATGGCTCGTGCGAGAGCCACTCCGTAATCCTTTGGCTCCAGGGAACCGGGCTCTAAGGAAAGATGTTGCTCCAGGTAAGTGCGCAGCAACGGTGCATCGAATTGCGATTTGAAGCGGAAGTTGTCTCTGATGACAACCGCCTGAACATCAGCATTCATCACAACGCCAATCACGCCCTCTTCAAAACTCGGCACCGTAACCGTCTCATACACAAACGGGTCTTCCGGACGACGAAGCTGCCGTAGTTCAGCGCGTCCCTGCCGTACCTGCTCAGGAGTTGGGTCATCGCTGACAATCAGCACCTCAAAGTAGGGCTTAGCCAGGTCACCTGTATCGAAGTAATCTTTCATCAGACGATCACTCAGTTCCGTCTCTCCTTCCTCGCCGAGCTTCCAGGCACTTGCGGAACGACGATAAGATCCAGTGATGATGGCCTTGGCGATGCGATTCGTTAATCTCGAAAAACTGGAATAATCACTCCGGGCCAGCGCGTCCTTCAACGCACTCATCATCGCTTCCCCCGGATAAGCGCGAAACGTCTCCAAAACACCGAGCGGTGCGAGCAGGGCTTCCACTTTGGCGAGCGTTTCCTTGATCGAAGCGCCGGAGGAGGATTGGGCGACAAGGGTCTGGGCGGCATGAGCCAAATCCTGCCAGCGATCACAGCGAGCCTCGCCGGCGCTAAACATACCGACGGAATAATGCGACGGCGACTTGGATGTTTTTGGCGATTGAGTAGGCATGATTTTTGTGGATTGAAATTAGTGATTAGCCATTTGCGAGAAGCGTTTCTTGTGGCGCAGAGGTCTGCTTGGACTTCTGTTACGAATAGATACAAGGTACATTCGAGGACGTCCATAGGACTTTGGTCCAATAGCAATGGACCGCTCGTATTGCTCTTCTCGATCTAGCGCAAATGCCCATTATCGGAAGATGGCGAGGCGAAGAAAAGATGAAGCGTTTTGTGCCCAAATACCTCGATCCGGCCAGCCGGTTGGGCGAAATTCTGTTTGGTTTGATAATGGTGTTGACGGTCACGCTGACTGCGGGATTGACGGTGTCTGAAGGCCGGGCCGGAGTTCGTCAGCTTCTGCTCACCGCCATCGGCTGCAATTTCGCGTGGGGGATTATTGACGCGGTCATGTATATCATGAATTGCTTAACCGAACGGAGCGGCAAAATCCGACTGATCGAGGCGGTTCAACGTGCTCGCGACACGCGCGCAGCCCTTGACGTCATCCAAAATGAAATCGAGCCGGAACTTCAATCGCTGCTGGATCCCGAGGAGCGTGAAGCTTTCAGCCGGTCCATTCTTAATCACGTGGCGAAGGCGCG
>QHQV01000241.1 GCA_003219945.1 Verrucomicrobiota bacterium
AAAACATGCCACGCCAGCGCCAGGTGCGCTTCCCCCGAATCCGGCCTCAACCGAAATGCAGAATCTATGGCCGCCTTTGCGAGGGCCAAGCGCGCGGGGGTGTTTCCAATCAAGTCGTGCGCAAAGGCTAGCTGGCAGTAGGCGAGAAAGAAGTTAGGATCACGAGCAACTGCCTTACTAAGCAGCTCCACAGCCTCAGGAAGATTGCTTTGTGCTGAATTGTTCCATGAAGAATCCTCTTGGCTCGGAGGACAGTTTCCGCATCCGGTTGACGTAAAGGGTACCTGGGCATTGTAAATCATGGACACAGCACGGACGTAAAAATCATAAGCGACCAGGTCCTGAGTTAATCTTTCCTCAACAGACGCCTTCTCGCTAGCAGACAGCTTGGCGTGAAGGTGCTGGGCAACTTTTTGCGCGATCTCAGCTTGGACTGCGAACAAATCATTCAAATCGCGGTCGTATTCCTCGGCCCAAACGTGCGTGTCAGAGCGCGTGTCGATCAACTGCGCGTTCAAGTGAATCCGATCACCGCTCCTGCGTGCGCTTCCTTCCAGCACGTGAGACACACGAAGTGCATCTCCGATCTCGCGCACATTTCGTTTGCCGCGATATTCCATCACGCTGGTCCGGCTGATGACTTTCAGGTCGGCGATCTTCGCCAGTTTGGTCAAAATGTCGTCCTGCACACCATCCACAAACGCGCCGTGTTCTTTCTCGTCGCCCAGGTTTTCAAACGGCAGAACTGCGATTCCGGTTGTTACAGGTTGCCGGACAAATTCGCTTTTCCAAGTAGTCACGCCTAACGGTACCGCCAGGGCGAGCAACATTGCTGCCATCACGGCGATACTTGGATTTCGCCGCACCCATTTTTTTCCTCGCGTGAAGACCCCAGTGCGTCGTGCTCGGATTGGTTCGTGCTTTAGCCATCGATCCAAATCTTCAGCCAGAGCGAGCGCTGAAGAGTATCG
>QHQV01000325.1 GCA_003219945.1 Verrucomicrobiota bacterium
AATCTGATAGAACAGCAACGGCGCAATCGCGATGCATGCAACCGAGTAGCGATAGAAATTTTGTGCCCACGGATCGTAATACCTGGTCAGGTAAAACATGAAAAGCGAGGGCACTGACCAGATGAACACCGTGGCAAAAACCGCGGAGTATCCTTTCGAGAGACTGGCACTCCTCTGCAATGCGGCGTCGCTTTGCGCGGGCGACGTTTTATAGTTCATATCAAAGCCTGCTCGCGGCAGCGTGCGCTGCGTTCAGTTAATGGGATACGAGTGCTTCGCACAAGGTCCTGGTCCGGCTGAGACAGCGGACACTACGGCATTTCCGATGTGCGCACTCAAACTGTGGGACAGCCTTTTGCATAAATTTTCTCGCCTGTAAGCGACAAATCGCGCAAAAAGTAGGCAAGAAGGAGAAATAAATATGTTGAACAAGCAAACACTCACTGTCGTCATCGTATCGGTTCTTTGTTGCGCCGCTGTTCAGGTCGACGGAGCGAAACCGGTCAAGAAGGACGGCGGCGGAAATCATATGCAACGCGGCATCCAGCTTGCCCAGGAAAAACACTTTGATGCCGCTGCTGATGAATTCGGCAAAGCGATCCAACAAAATCCGAAAGATTCTCGAGGATATGCAAATCGCGGAACCGCCTATCGCCAGGGAGCACGAGCTGCCATGGCAGCGGGAGACTCGGAAGGCGCCTCCACCAGGTATCAATCCGCGTTGGCGGATTTTGCAAAATACATCGAACTGGCGCCGAAGGATCCCTCCGGTTACGAGGAACACGGTCAGACCTTATCTGAACTCAAACAGTACGACGCCGCTCTTGCTGATTTTAACAAGGCGTTGGAACTCAAGCCGGACGACCTCAATGCAGTTAAATTTCGTGGCTTCGCCGAGATCGGGCTCAACCAGTGGGATAAAGCGGTCGCCGATTTTTCGGCTGTGATTCAAAAGAAAGCGGACGATCTGCAGAGCTATGATCGGCGCGCGTTGGCGTATCGAAGCATGAAGAACTACGACGCAGCCATTGCCGATTACACATTTTTGATCACGAAAAATCCGAACGACATGGAAGCGACAACGAAGCGCGGGTACACCTACAGCTTGGCGCAGCAGTACGAAAACGCGATCGCGGATTACCAAGCCGTGCTAAAGGTCAATCCGCAGGACAACGACACGTTCCAGCGCCTGCAATATGCACAGTCGATGCTGGCGGCTAAGAACGCGTCTCCTTCGCCCACGCCGCCCATTGCGAGCCCAACGCCTGAAGAGGAAAAACGGCTGATGGATAAAATCAGTCCGCTGTATATCGGAATTGGTGTCGTCGCGCTGGTCATAATTGCTGTGCTCGTACGTCTGCTCACGCGTGGAAAGGCGGAACCCACCAGCCATCGAATTCGCTAGCGCAAGCCGGCCAAAATTTCTTTGACACTACGGTGCGCGTGGTTAGTTTGCGGACGCTTTTTGCCGGACGAGGCGATCCCATGGTCGTTCAAATGCAGATTTGAGGTGACTCTGTGATTTCTAACTCTCTGGTTGAAGGCACGGCCGGTTCGCCGCCGGGTTTCCAAGGGAGGCGCTGGGTTGGCGACGAGCGACCATGTAGCTCAGTTGGCAGAGCACGTCCTTGGTAAGGACGAGGTCACCGGTTCAATCCCGGTCATGGGCTCGGTGAGTTTGCGTCGGCAAGAAAATCTACCTTATAGAGGTAAATAAGAAAACGATATGGCTAAGGAAGCTTTCAAACGCGACAAGCCGCACGTGAACGTCGGCACGATCGGTCACGTTGACCACGGAAAAACGACGCTCACGGCAGCAATCACGAAGGTGCTCAACAAAAAGGGCATGGCCGAGGTGCGCGAATACGACTCGATCGATAATGCGCCCGAGGAAAAAGAGCGTGGAATCACCATCAACACGGCACACGTGGAGTATTCCAGCGACAAACGCCACTATGCCCATGTCGATTGTCCGGGTCACGCCGACTACGTGAAGAATATGATCACTGGCGCGGCTCAGATGGACGGCGCCATTCTTGTCGTCTCCGCCGCTGACGGTCCAATGCCGCAGACGCGTGAACACATTCTGCTG
>QHQV01000326.1 GCA_003219945.1 Verrucomicrobiota bacterium
GTCGTCTCGACAACGTTCAAAAAAGATCAGCCGGAGGTGCAGATCAATTTACCGGAATCGAAAACCGCGCAGAAGCGGCCGGCGGAACTCGATCACGCGATCGTGAGCATCGATCAAAATGACGAGGTTAAGCTCGATGGCCGAGCCATAAACGTGGAGGAATTGGAAGCGGCGGTGCGCGGTTTGCCTGAGCAGCGAAAGTCGACGCTCGCGCTGCAAGCGGACAAGAAAGCGTCATTTGGCACGATCATTAAGGTGATGGACGCGTTGAAGCTCGCAGGCGTGAAAAATTTGCCGGCGTTCACCCGGGAAGAAGGACCATGATCCTGCCGATCTTGCAGTACGGCGACCCGAGCCTGCGAGCCAAAGGTGAACAGATCAAGAAGATCGACAGTCGAATTCGGGAGCTGGCAGCGAACATGATAGAGACCATGCACGCGGCGCACGGGGTAGGCTTGGCAGCGCAGCAGATCGGTCAGCCGTTGCAGGTCACCGTACTCGACGTTTCGGCAGTTGAAGACCGGCCAAGCACGCTCAGGCTCAGTGGCAAAGACGTCGAGCCGAAGAGCGCGATGCCGATCGTCCTCATCAATCCGGAAATCGAGTTACGCGGCGAAACCGAAGTGGGCGTGGAAGGTTGCTTAAGTTTTCCCGAGATCACCGGCGACATTGAACGAGCGCAATCGGTGCTCGTGCGCGCGCAGACGTTGGAAGGCGAGATGTTTCAAATCGAAGCCAGCGGTCTTCTCGCGCGGGCGATCCAACATGAACACGATCATCTCCATGGAATTTTGTTCATCGATCGCATGAAGTCGGCGGCAAAAGCAGCATTGTCGAGTCGCCTGAAACGTTTGCAAAAGGAAACGAAACGCGGCGTCCGGCATCACGAAGAATTTGTGAGCGAAACCACATTGTAGCAGCTCCAACAAAGACGCGTTTACGAATGCTGTAGCGTCCGTTGTCCTCAGCGGAGATGGCCTCGCATTGCAAAAAGGATTTGCGCTGAGGAGAGCGCACACTACGACTTTTTGTCACGGAACTATTTCCTCAGAAATCCAGTCAACGGGCTCGTTGCTGACGCTGCGTTGAGCTTATCGGCTAACCCGATTTCGCGAGCTTCGCGTCCTGCTTCGATAGCTTTGTTGAATGCTTTCGCCATGCGAACGGGATCGGACGCGATCGCGATCGCGGTGTTGACCAACACTGCATCAGCGCCCATTTCCATCGCTTGGGCGGCATGACTCGGCGCGCCGAGGCCAGCATCCACTACAACCGGAACGGTTGCTTGCTCGATGATGATCTCGATCTGCGCACGCGTTTCAATACCGCGGTTGCTGCCGATCGGCGACCCAAGCGGCATCACCGTGGCCGTGCCGATGTCCTGCAAACGTTTCGCGAGCACGGGATCGGCGTTGATGTACGGAAGAACAGTGAACCCTTCCTTCACCAGAATTTCCGCCGCCGCGAGTGTCTCAACAGGATCGGGCAGCAAGTAGCGCGGGTCTGGATGAATCTCGAGTTTGATCCATGTCGGCAAACCTGCGCTCGCCGCCAGGCGCGCGAGGCGCACGGCCTCCTCCGCATTTCGGGCGCCACTGGTGTTTGGCAGGAGAAGGAAACGTTTGGGATCGATGAAGTCCAGAATGTTCGCAAACGGATCGTGTTTGCCTGAGAGATCGGCGCGACGGAGCGCGACGGTGACAAGCTCGGTGCCGCTGGCGATGAGTGCATCACGCATCAACTCGTTCGACGCAAATTTTCCAGTGCCAACAAGCAGACGCGATGCGAACTCGCGATCGGCGATCTTCAGTTTCGAAGGCTTATCAGCCATGGGAAAGAATAAGCGAATTCACGGACAGGCGCGAATGTCGATGTAGCACAGGCATCTTGCCTGTCTGGCCGATACGCATCTTGCCTGTCGCATAGGGTAGACGCGCGCCTCTTGATGTGCGTTACGACCTCTTCGGCAGGCGAGACGCCCGCCTGCCTCACAGACAAGTGTCTGTGCTACTTTCGCTCGTGACCAAATTTGATTTTCGCCAACAAGATTGCGTCAAAGGAATGTCGCGCCTGGCGGATGAAACCATTGATCTTGTGGTGACATCGCCGCCGTACAATCTCGGAATCAGCTACGGGAAGTATTCCGACCGCCAGGACAGGCAATCGTATTTAGATTGGTGTGGCGAATGGGCAGAGCAAATCCACCGCGTCTTAAAATCAAACGGCTCTTTTTTTCTCAACGTCGGCGCCGCCCCGTCGAATCCGATGCTGCCGCACGAGATCGTGATGACATTACGTGAGTGTTTCGTGCTGCAAAACACGATTCACTGGATCAAATCCATCGCGATCGATGCAAATGAAGGAAAAACCGATGTGCACGACCCTCACCTCGCTCCTCTCGGCGCTCCACCCGGTCGCGATCCCAACCCCGACGCGAAGCGTCGAGTGGGGGTCAGAGGCGGCGTGAAGACATTC
>QHQV01000081.1 GCA_003219945.1 Verrucomicrobiota bacterium
CATCATCACATGAAAAGAGTCGCCTCGTTATTGTTGATATCCGTTGTGTTTGCCACACAGCAAGCATTGGCGTGCCCGTTTTGCTACGGCGCCAAGGATGGCAAATCGACCGAGCACATGGCCGTCGCGATTTGGTTTCTTTTCGGTGCTGTGATGTCGGTCATCGGCGGGATCGGCGCGTTCAGCTTTCATCTGTGGCGCCATGGCCGCATGCCGGTCGAGCCGCATCAGGAGCTAACCGAGGAAGATTTGAGCAAGTATGAATAGCCTTGCGCTCATCAACGAGTTTCTGGGTCAGCCGCCCAACGCTTCCTCCCACGGTTATCAGATCGATCATATCATTGAGTTTTGTCACTGGTTCATGGCCGCGTTGTTCGTCGGGTGGTCGGCTTTTTTTATCTACGTCCTGATTCGGTTTCGGAAGAGCCGCCAGCCGAGAGCCGATCATGGTGGCGTGCGCAGCCATGTCTCGACGCATCTGGAATTTTCAGTTGTCATGATTGAAGCGGTACTGCTGCTGGGCTTCGCGATCCCGCTATGGGCAAGACGCGTGAATCAGTTTCCGCCCGGAAAAGAGGCGCTGCTTGTGCACGTTGTCGCCCAGCAGTTCAGCTTCAACTACCACCTGCCTGGGGCGGATGGACAGTTTGCCCGGCGCGACGTCAATCTTGTCTCCAACTCAAACCCGCTAGGGATTGATCCAAATGATCCGGCTGGTAAAGACGACATAGTAACGACCGGTGAACTCCATGTGCCAGTGGATCGCCCCGTGATTGCGGAGCTTTCCTCGAAAGACGTGATCCACGATTATTTTATACCGGACATGCGCATCGCAGGCGATGCCATTCCTGGCTCGCTAATTCCAATCTGGTTCACGCCTGTCAAGACCGGAACCTACGAAGTGATTTGCGCTCAGTTGTGTGGTCTTGGCCATTACGGAATGAAAGGCACACTGGTCGTCGATACGCCGCAGGATTACCAGGCGTGGTTGAAAGAACGCGCCGAGCTTGCCGGCACGCAAGCAACTCCGCCCGCGCCCACGCAGCGCCCGCCGGGCGAACCGATCAGCGGAGCGCCACCCGGCACAATTCTGCCGCCAGGTGCGCCCAAGCCTCCAAATGCCGACGCGCAAGGCGCCGGTGCTTCGCCGCATCCCGCACAACAGCTGCACAACGCGCCCGCACCTGCCGCTTCGCCGACTCCTTAACCTGTAGCCGCTTCGCTGTGCGAAGCGCCGCGCTGAAGTAAGAACAACACTTGTGTCGCGTTGCCCACAGGGCGACGGCTACAAGAAATCGATCCGCGAAATCGGCGCCATTCGCGGTTATCTTTTCCAAGATGAATTGGGGAAATTCTGGAAGATCGACGCGTTGGCTTAACCGATTCGCATGGCTTACATGCATCGCCACACTATTGCTAATTTGCAGCGGCGGCATGGTGACCAGCAAAAATGTCGGGCTGGCCGTGCCGGATTGGCCGACCACGTTCGGCTACAACATGTTTTTGTTTCCGGTTTCAAAATGGGTCGGCGGAATTTTGTTCGAGCACACGCATCGATTGATGGGTTCGCTGGTCGGCTTTCTCACGATCATCCTGGCCGTATGGCTTTGGCTGCGCGACGACCGGCGATGGGTCCGCAACCTGGGCGTGATCGCGGTTGTCGGTGTGATTCTGCAAGGAATTCTGGGCGGCCTTCGAGTCATGATGATGAAAGATCAAATCGGCATCTTTCACGCGTGTGTCGCTCAAGCTTTCCTCGGACTGCTTGTTTTCATCGCGCTGGTGACGACGAAATTCTGGTCATCGCTTACCAACCGGCATTTTGATTCACATAAATTTTCGCCAATTAAGTCGCTTGCGATTGCAATCACGGTGGCGATCTACGCGCAGCTTGCGCTCGGGGCAACGATGCGGCATCAACATCGCGATTTGGCGATTCTGGATTTTCCGACCGCAAACAGCGCATGGATTCCGGATACCAGCGCGGCAGCGTTGGCAAAGATCAATGCGTGGCGCGACGCGCGTGCGTTGTCGGATGTGAGCGCATTTCAAATCTGGCTGCAAATGGTGCACCGGTTTCTCGCGGCAATCATCGCGATTGCAATAGTGGCGTTTTGCGCCCGGGTCTGGAGAGAATTGCGTGATTTCGTTGCTCTCAAACGATTATCACTTCTTTGGGTCGTTTTGATCTTTTGCCAGATTACGCTCGGTGCCTGGGTAATCTGGAGCAATAAAGCCGCCGATGTCGCCACCGCGCATGTCGCGCTCGGCGCGGTAATGCTATCTTTTGGTGTGAGCATCAGCGCGATTTGCTGGCGAATTTCTGGTAGGGTCGGCGCGCCGCGCCGACCGGACACCGCAGCGCGGCGTCCCTACCACAATCAACAGCCCGCATGAAAACGGCTACCGTTGAAACTCCAAGCCTTGCGGGTTCGCGTCACAGCTTCGTGAGCGATCTCGCGGAACTCGTCAAAGCGAGACTGACACTGCTTGTTCTGGTAACGACCGCAGTCGGCTTTTATCTCGGAGCGGAACCGCCGATCAATTATAAGGCGCTCTTTCAAACCGTCCTCGGGACCGCGGCGGCGGCGGCAGGCGCAGCCGCATTAAATCAATGGTGGGAACGCCGAGCGGATGCCCTTATGCGGCGAACAAAGACGCGACCGATTCCGGCGGGACGCATGACGCCGCTTCAAGCGCTAGTGCTCGGCGCTGCGCTATCGGTTTTCGGCGTCGTTTACCTGGCGATCGTTTGCAACGCGCTCAGTGCAGTGCTGACGGCAATCACTATCGCGATTTACATTTTTGCCTACACGCCGCTGAAGCGCACCAGCACGGCGAACACAGCTGTCGGCGCGATTCCGGGTGCTATCCCGCCGATGATCGGCTGGGCGGCCGCGCGCGGAGACATTGGTCCGGGGGCGTGGAGTCTTTTCGTAATCGTGTTTTTGTGGCAGATGCCGCACTTCTTCGCCATCGCATGGATGTGCCGCGAAGATTATTCGCGAGCTGGGTTTCGCATGATTTCAAGCGACGATTTCAGCGGGGAACGCAGCGCCAGTCAAAGTGTGTTCTTCTGCATACTTCTCCTGGTGCTCGCCGGTCTGCCCGCATTTGTTGGAATTGCGAGTTACGTCTATCAGCCAATCGAGCTTCTGCTCGGTGGTCTATTCGTCGCGGTCGCGATGCGTTTTCTGCGACTGCGAACGCCAAGCGCTGCGCGTCTACTATTTTTCGCATCGATAGCATATCTTCCGCTGTTACTGGCGGCTTTGGTTCTGACGAAATTATGAACACGACTTCTACTACAATGAATCGTGTGCCATCACGCAGCGGTATCGCCTGGAAAGTGACGCTGATCCTGATTCCAATTGTCACGCTAGGCATGCTGCTATGGTTGCGAAATCTCGAGGTGTCAGCGCTGCGTCAACGGACAGTTTCTTCTTACGGCACGGTGCCCGCTTTTCAGCTTACGAATCAAAACGGACAGCCGTTCGGGTCAGGACAGTTGGCCGGTAAAGTTTGGATC
This sequence comes from Verrucomicrobiota bacterium, assembly GCA_003219945.1. Classification (GTDB taxonomy): domain Bacteria; phylum Verrucomicrobiota; class Verrucomicrobiia; order Chthoniobacterales; family UBA10450; genus Udaeobacter. The sequence goes on from QHQV01000081.1 coordinate 3,530, forward strand.
GCGGATTTTATTTATACAACGTGCCCGGGGCCGTGTCCGATGATCAGCAGCCGGATGAGCGAATTGCAAAAGCCGCTGGAAAAAAGCGACGTGCATTTGGTTTCCTTCAGTGTCGATCCGGAGAAGGACACACCGGCGGTTTTACGTGATTACGCAGGGAAATTGCAGGCCGAGCCGGGACGATGGGATTTTCTGACCGGACCTAAATCCGCGATCTACAAGCTCTCGCACGACGGTTTTAAACTTGCGGTTTCAGACGGAAGCGGTGCGCAGGGACTTCCTGTACACAGCACACGAATGGTGCTCGTGGATCGACATGGTCAAATCCGTGGCTACTACGACGCCACGGAAGCCGAAGCCATCACAAAACTGCTTGCCGACACAAATCACTTGCTGCGCGAGCAACCGAAGTAACGACTCACACCGGCCTTCAGGCCGGTGCTGAAAGCATTCGGGATTCAAAGCCGTTTCAATTGAAACGGCTGGCGGTCGTGACTTTCGATACACACCGGCTTAAAAGCCGATGTTAATGACAAGTTTCGGGATTAAAACTAGCCGACCGAATCCGGTCCGGCGCCTGGCCCTTCATTGCAGACGGTGCGTAGATAATCGCGGTACTCATTTTTCGGCAAAGCATCGATAACTTTTTCAAGGTCGGATTGGCTAATGAAACCCATTCGCAACGCGACCTCCTCCAGGCATGCAATCTTCAAGCCCTGCCGATGCTCGATGGTAGCGATGTAATTGCCAGCCTCGAGTAGTGTGGTTGTGGTTCCGGTATCAAGCCAGGCCATGCCGCGGCTGAGTAGTTTCACGTGCAGCTGGTTCTGCTTCAGGTACAGCAGGTTCAGATCGGTAATTTCGAGTTCGTTACGCGCTGATGGGCGCAATCTTCGGCAAAGATCAACGACTTGATGGTCGTAAACGTAAAGCCCAGGAACAGCGAAAAAGCTTTTCGGTTGCTTCGGTTTTTCTTCGAGGCTGACGGCTTTACCGGCGTCGTCGAACTCGACCACGCCATACCGCTCAGGGTCGCGAACTTGATAGCCAAAAATGCACGCGCCACTCTCGATGGCGAGCGCATCGCGATAGAAGTCGAGTTTTCCGTAAAAAATGTTGTCGCCTAAAATCAGTGACGCACCGGAGTCACCAACAAATTTCGCGCCGATCAAAAAAGCCTGGGCAATTCCTTCCGGCTTCGCTTGCTCGGCGTAGTCGATCCGAACCCCGAGTTGTGCGCCATCGCCCAGATAATCCTGGAGCATCGGCAAATCTTTTGGCGTGGAAATGATCAGCACCTCGCGCAGCCCGCCGAGCATCAGGGTCGCCAGCGGGTAACAAATCATCGGCTTATCGTAGATCGGGAGTAGCTGTTTGCAGACGATTTTGGTCAACGGATAGAGACGTGTCCCTGCACCGCCGGCGAGCAGAATGGCTTTTTTCATGTTCGATTTTCGATATTCAATTTTCGGTCGCTGCCACTCCAGCCCAAAAGCAGGTCCGCCCATTGCTGCCAAAAACGTGAGCCTGTCGTCAAATCGATACGAGTTTTTCGAGTGATTTGCCCCAGGGTTTTTCGCGGAGCAGAACGGAATGTTGTTTTGTCCAGAAAGAATGCACCATCGAGATGCTCGACCATTTTCCGACTGCTTAGACGACCGCCCACACATTGCGGCAACGCGTTCTGGATCCACTCGCGCGGTAACTCGGATCGTGGCTCGATGGTGGCGCTTACTGTCACACCGAGCAGCTTCTTTAACATGAGCGCGCAAACCAGCGCACGGGAACTCGTAGCATGAATGTGCGATACGTCTTTTTCTTGAATTAATTTCCGCAGCACGAGCGCGAACCGCCCCTGACGAAGGAAAACCGCGCCTGGGGCGCGGCTGCTCTGCTGTGCGCGGTCTTCCTCTAACTGTTGCGCCAGAGCCGGGTTTGCTCGCCATTCGGCTTCCAACACCATCGCATCGGGCAAAAATTCAAGTGATGGCGACACTCGTTCCATGGCGCGATTGAGCCTCGTGCTGGGACTCAATTCGCAGACTAACGGGAGAATGGGCACGTTTCGCCGTTTCATCTCCTCAATCTCGCGTTCCAAGAGTGGCAATTCGCGATCAGGCCACCGATCTACCAGATACGCGATTTCTATTGCCGCTTGGCTATGTGAAGCGCGACAACGACTCGATTCGGTCGGACCCAGTAATGCCGATCGCGAAACGCTCACGTCGCCCGCGGGGCGACGGCTACAACTTCGCTCGAGCATCTCCATCAGCGGCGCGACCGTCTGCTCAATTCGGAAATGCTGCTCGATCCGAGCACGCCCGGCATGCCCAAAGCGTAATCGCAACTCAGGATCGCGCAGCAATTGCTCAAGTGCGTCAGCTAGCGCAGTAGAATCGCCGGGCGGAGTTAACATTCCGGTCTGGCCGTCAACGACTAACTCGGGAATTCCGGCCAGACGAGTTGAAACGACTGCCCGGGCCGAAGCCATCGCTTCGAGAATCACAGTAGGAAAAACATCCGTGGCTCCCTGGGTGTCGGTAGTTGAAGCCAACGCGAAAATGTCAGCGGCCTGAAGTTTGTCCAAGACCGCGGCTTGCGATAGCGAACCGAGCAAATTCACTCGCGACGAAAGATCCAGCTGCTTGACCTTCTCCTGAAGCGTCTCGCGCAGCCGACCGTCGCCTATGATATCGCAGAAAAAATCGATTCGGTGTCGTGCGAGTTCGGCGCAAGCGTCGATGAGTTCGTCGAAACCTTTGAATGCAACCAGTCGACCGACGCTCACGATGCGCGGCAGATGGTAGGGCGCGACCGCCGGGCGCGCCGATTCGTCGCCGAGCGCCGGAAAACGTTCCATATCGATGCCATTGTAAACCTTGTGAATTTTCGCCGCGGAATTTGGACAACGCTGGCGGAGCAGGTCCCGGCTGTAATCGGTTTCGGCTGCCACGAATTCCGCTGCGGCGCAGATTTCGCGAAGCAAATCGTCGCTGCCAAGATCCTTCATAAAATCCTGCCCGTGTGCCGTGACGCTGAACGGAATCCCTGAAATTTCCTTTAGGAAAACCGCGGTGTGCGCTGCACGATTTGCGAAGTGCACGTGCACATGATCCACCCCACTGCGGGCAAAGAACTCGGCAAAGTACAAGGCATTGCGCGCGCGCTGTTCTGCCTTGGCCACCGGCCCGTACTTAGCATCGTGCCGCTCGACGAGATCGCGCGGCCATTTGCTGGTAGTTTTCGCATTCCGCTCAAGGATCTTTAAAATTTCCTGTGGCGGCGCGTAATGAATTGGCGCGCGCAATTTGGCGATGTATTCATGCCGCAAGCTGGTGAGCGGCGGATACACTGAGCCGATCACAAGCTCGATGCCCCGGCGCTCCAGCGCGAGCATCTCCGCATCGCAAAACGTTTGCGAGATTACTGGGTAACGCGAATACAGATAACCGAGCCGCATCGAAATCGATGATTACGCTTAGCGCGTCGAATAGCAATGAACCTACAGTGGGAGGCCCTGGCGACTGCTCCTTAACACCGCGGCCGACACCCCGAAAGCATTCGGGGCTACAATCACGAAAACCGCACGTCTTTGCCCGGATCCATCTCGAAATCCAGCACCAGTGAATCCTCCGTGTTCGGCTTAATGACTTCCTCCACGAATTTCACGTAGATCGAGTCTTCTCGGAACATGGCGAACTTATCCATTGACTCAAAATCGATGGCGATGAAGAATGGCCAGTCAGTTTCCGGGTCGATTCGCTTGCCGCATTTGATGCTCAAGACCTCGGGGATCTTGAGAAGCTGCATCCGCGTGTTCATCATCATCTCCTCCACGCGAGCGGGCGTGACCTCCGGCTTCAATCTGTAGAGAACGATATGGTGAACCATGAGGGTAAAGCTAATAGGCGTTTCTATTGAGCGGCGCAAGTGCGAATCCATGCCTCCGAAAACCAGGGCGTCCGCACGTGAATGGGGTGATTGCCGCAAGAGAGAATGACGCTAATCTTCGGCATGGACAATGGTTCTGCAGGCGAGTCGACGAGTTTGGTCGTTGTGCCATTCGACGGAGAAAAGTCACATGGCCGGGAGAGATGATTTCACAAGAAAGCGCCGCAAACGTCTCTGCCAAACTTGAGTATCCCGCGTGCCCGGTATGCGGCAGCGACCGACGCGAGTTTCCTTTTCGTTTGGGCCATCCGTACACTATCGCGCGCTGTACAGCATGTGGATTTTATTATCTTTACCCACGCCTTATCGAGCGCGCGATGCAAGAAGCCTATCGCCAGCCGTCATATTACGAAGGCGGTGCTTGTGGTTACGCGGATACGAGCTATACGGCGCAGGAATCTGCATTGCGTGCAACGTTCAAACGCTTCCTGCATAATCTTGCAGACCGCCGATTGACCGGCGGCACCCTTTTAGAGGTCGGCTGTGGCTATGGGTACCTGCTTGACGAGGCCCGGCCATATTTTGATCATCGTGTTGGCACGGAATTTTCAGTGGAAGGTGCAGAAATCGCCCGCGCCACAGGGGCAGAAGTATTTGTCGGAGGCATCGAACAGATTTCCGCGGAACGTAAGTTCGATTGCATTCTCGCGGTTCAGGTAATCGAACACGTCTATCAGCCGTCGGCGTTTGTTAAGCAATTGATAAATCACACGCAACCGCGGGGGCATACTATCATCGCGACGCCCGATATGGGAGGCGTATTGCGGAAGGCCATGGGCCGACATTGGCCATCATTCAAGATCCCTGAGCATGTGGGTTACTTCGATTTTCGGACCTTAAGCCGACTGATGGAAAAAGCTGGAGTGAGTGATGTTCGCCAGCTGCCTTATCCTCATGCCTTTCCATTGGGTCTGATAACGGCTAAGTTTGGTTTGAACATACCATCTGCGCTTGGGTGCCTTAAGGTATGGGTGCCAGCTACTACCGTTGCCGCTTATGGACGAGTCTCAAGAGATTAGGACGGACCCACGGCCCCCGGTCCTTTCAATTGTTATGCCGGTTTTTCGCGAAGGCGCTCAACTGGCTAGCTTTCTTTCGGCGGTTCGTAGCGCCACAGAACAGTGTAACCTCCCGCACGAGCTTCTCCTTGTCGATGATGGGTCGCCGGACGACACCTGGCTGGTGATAGAAGCGGAGGTTACAAATGGTCGGCTTTTGCGCGCCCTGCGGTTGACCCGGAATTTTGGCAAAGAATCGGCGTTATGTGCAGGACTGGAGCACGCGCAGGGCGACGCAGTGATTGTTATGGATGCCGATGGTCAACACCCACCATCGCTCATTCCGGATATGGTGAGCCTATGGCAGAGTTCAGGAGCCGATATTGTGGAAGCAGTTAAGCGCAAACGCGGCCGCGAATCGTTATCCAGCAAATTTGGCGCTCAGCTGTTCTATTTTATTCTGAACAGATTGTCCGGATTCGACTTTAAGGGCGCGTCCGATTTCAAGCTGATGAATCGCAAAGCGGTCGATGCGTGGTTAAAAATGCATGAGCGCAACGTGTTCTTTCGCGGAATGACTGTCTGGATGGGGTTCACTACCGTACAGATTCCATTTGAAGTCGTGCCACGCTCAGCAGGTCAATCCACCTGGTCAGTCTTGAAACGCCTAAAGCTAGCTCTGGTCGGAATTACTGCTTTCTCGTCGTTCCCGTTACACCTCGTCACCTTTGCGGGCGTCGTTTTTCTCGGAATATCAGTTCTCTTGGGACTGCAAACGTTATATCTGAAGCTGGTGGGCCGTGCTGTCAGCGGTTTCGCTACAGTCATTCTCTTGCAGCTGATCGTCGGAAGCCTGCTAATGATTAGCCTTGGCATTATCGGCGAATATCTTGCTCGAATTTACGAAGAGGTAAAAGGCCGCCCTCGATACTTGGTAAAGGAATCGATAGAACCTAACCAGATCTCGTCTGCCAAGGAGACCTCAGACAGAATGCTCGGTCTCGAACGTCACGATTGTTCGTGAGATAGTTCCACCCCGCTAAGCATCTGTTCTGCAGAATTGGACTCGTTGAGATGTTGTGGTTCTCCGATGCTTCATCTCTGCCGCCGTTTGCAGATCAATTATGCTGACTCGGTTCCCGCCCATGTTTAGAACGTAGAGCTTCCGATTGACCAAAGCCAAGGCTGATGGCCCTTCGAGTTTATCGGGAGGCTTTGGTATCAACGTGCCGATCGTGGTACCGTTCAAATCGAAAATGAGCACTGCGTCCAGGTGTGTGCTCGACGCGTACAGCCGTCCTGTCCGTGAATCTATGGATAAGTCTTCGAACCCAACTGGCTGTCCCCACTGCGGCACTGACCATTTCGCTAGGAACTTGCC
>QHQV01000327.1 GCA_003219945.1 Verrucomicrobiota bacterium
ATGCCGCTCGCGTTGACGCAATCTCCGGTTCCACTTTCGACCAGGGCTCTTTCCACAGCGGCGCTGGAAACTTCCCATTTGGAAACTGTTCCGGCGGAAACATGAACTCCGGCGAAGCGTAACGAACAATCCAGTTCAGGGTTTCTTCTCTCAGCCGATCGAAACTGCGCGGAACCTGCGCATGCGAATACTGCGTGATCAGATCGAAATGCAGATCCTCATCAATGTTGCTAAAGAAGGGGAATGCTGCTGAGAAAATGAAAACACGGAACGCAGCCGCGATGCAGAGGAGCAAAATTAGAATACGTTCCTTCCCAGCGACGAAAATTTTCGATTCACC
>QHQV01000328.1 GCA_003219945.1 Verrucomicrobiota bacterium
GCGTCGCGACCGACTTGCCTGCCAACGATTGCTCCAGCGCCGCCTTCACGTAGTTCGTAGAACTCGGGATGTCAGACGGGTTTGGCGTGGCTTTGCTGTCAATTGCGCCGTGGTAAATAATTTTTCCGTCTGGATTGATGATCACCATGTTCGGCGTGTTTTTCGCACCGTAAGCGCGGCCTGCGTTGCCTTCGGGATCCAGCAGCAGCGCCGTCTCATGCGTCTTCCACGACGTCGCGATCTTTTGCGCCTCTTCCGGGGTCAGATTTCCCTCTGTGCCCGGCGCATTGGAATCGATAGTCAGCCAGACAACGCCTTTGTCAGTGAACTCTTTCTGCAGGTTTTGCATGTTGCTGCTGCCGTAGTGCTTTTTCACGAACGGGCACTGTGGATTAAACCACTCAAGGACGACGTATTTGCCCTTATATTGCGACAGCGAATGCGTCTTGCCCTTAGCGTCCGTGAGCGAAAAATCCGGCGCGGCGCTTCCCACCCGCGGCGCATCGGCGGCAAACACTGCGGTTCCGATCAATAATGTAAGGGCAGTTAAGAGTAGTTTCGTGTTCATATGAGCTATTAGAAAACAAAGTTGCTGAGACGTTTAAAGTTCTTCGAGTAAACAATCATCATAGCCGGAAAATTTCAACGTGAAGCGCCTCGATTTTCGGCGCTTTAATATTGCGAGGCGACGCGGCGCGCGACGCTTTCAAGCTTGTCCAAAACCATGCTTTTGGTGAGTACTTCTGGAAAAACAATTGGCTCTTCGTTCTTGGCGGGATAAAGCACGTAGAGTGGAACACCGGGGCGGCCGAACTGCTGCAATAATTTTGTGATTACCGGATCGCCGTTGGTCCAATCGGCTTTCAATTTCACAATCGCGTGCCGCTGGAACGCCTCGCGCACATCTTGCGCCTCAAGAACACTGGCTTCATTGAATTTGCACGTAAGACACCATGCGGCGGTGAAATCGACAAAGACAGTCCGGCCTTGCTCCAGTTCGGTTTGCAAGCGTTCTGGCGTGAACGGCTGCCAGTCACCTTTGATCTGCGAATCCGCGGAAGCAATTTTTGCGGACTGAAATTTGTCCCCGATGAAATAAACACCGCTTCCGATCACGAGCAGGAGCATAAGCACAAGCACGACGATCCGCTTCACAGCTGGTGCTGTTGGCAAAACGAACGCGCCTTTCATCCAGCACGCGACACTGATCACAAGCAGGAAACAGCTCGCCCAGATCGCTCCTTCCAAGCCGCGTTGTGCGCCGAGCACGTAAAGCAGAAAGAGCAGCGTCGCCAACAACAGGAACCCCATGAACTGTTTCACGTGCACCATCCAAGGCCCGGGTCTCGGCAAAAAGCGCAGCCACGCAGGCTGCGCGCTCAAAAGCAGATATGGCGCGCTCATACCGGCAGCGATGGCAATGAACATCGCCAGAATGATCGTCGCTGACTGTGTGAACGCGAAGCCGAGCGCGGTGCCGAGAAACGGCGCCGTGCACGGAGTGGCCAGTACCGTCGCGAACACGCCTTGGAAAAATGAGCCGAGCAGATCCTTGCGCTCG
>QHQV01000115.1 GCA_003219945.1 Verrucomicrobiota bacterium
GAGTTTTCGTTTGTTCCCCATCTTAGCTGCCAGTCACCTCCCGCGTCCGCGGAATATCGACGAGGCGTATCTCATCTGCTCATACGAGCCGAAGCTCGGCAACTCCCCGAATCCATATCCGTACATAAGGCTGAACTTGGATGGTCCAACCACCGGATCCCGCTAGCGGATGGGCGGCAGCCGGATTACCCCCTAACTGGCCAAAAGCAGTGGCTGAGCGACTCCGAGCATTTCTAGCGGCCTCGTACGCTGGCAAAATTTTCAGATCGACCGCGCAGCTTTGGTTTGAGATAACCGTTCGCCATGAGCACAGATGAACCTTTTAGGACTGACTATGAGCTTTTGAAAGGAGTCGATTATATTTTTGTGTCCCTCGACCGGAATCTGTCTGGCGAAGAATGCCACGAACTTGCCGAGAAGTATTTTGAGACTCATAAAGGGATGACTTTGCCCGGACAGGTGTTGCGTATTGATTTGCGCCCGGCGTTTCGGAAACCGCTAGCTGATGTCACGCCCAAATTCCGCGCTGTTTCTATCGGCTATACTTTCACGCCACAGCGATGAGCATCGGCACGTATGGCGAGCCGGATGCAGTGAGCAAAGCAATCGACTACGCAGAGCATCGCAGCCGCTCACATCGCGCCGTGATTCCGGTTTACGATGCAGCGGGCAACGTGATCGAGACCCACGAGCACGCGGGCGAGTTCAAGGAGCGATGAGATTGGCTTTCATTACGCCATGATTGGTGAGAGCATTCAGCACCGCCTGATGCTCATCGCAATTGTCGTAGCCGTCTTAGTCTGTCTTTTGTTGTGGTTGACCGGTCGAGCGATAGCACGGGCAATCGCTTTGATCTCATTCGTTTTGGGTATCTGCGTTCTTAGCTTTGTCTGCGGTCCCTCTTTGGGTGGATCAGACAACTGGAGCGCAGTTCTGGCCGTTGCCACTTTGCTGGCAGTAGTCGCCGCACTGTTCCTAGACGATATTCGAGCCCTTCTCCATCGACCGAAGATTGAGTTGCGTGTCGAACCCGGTTTGGTGAGTTGTGTTTTGATTTTACTGACTGTCCGCATGAACCGCCGCCGCAACTCCAGGAAACGCAGTCAGCTTTTCGTCCGAACGCACAACGAAGCGATTGCCATCATCTCAATGCGCGTCAGCAATCCAGATTGTAGGCACTTCACGCCTAAAAAAACGATGCTCGGTTTGGATTTTGCCCCAGCTAGTAGTGCCCGAAACGGATCTGAATCTGGCGCGCGTAGTCTGGAGACCGTCACGCAAACCGAGCAAAACCGTGAATGTTCCGTCTCATGATCCTTCTACGGAAACGGCGAAAGCAAGTTTTAGAAATGGGATTTTTTTTGCTCGATGCGGCGAGCTTTACTGATTGTTCAGGACAGTTTGCTCGATGCGGTCGATTACGCGAAGCTTTTAGCCGCTCACATGATGCTGTGATCCAAGTTTACGATGAACATGGCAACGTGATCGAGACGCACGAGCATAAGGGCGATTTCAAAGAATTCTAAAGGGTAAGGACGGTCCGGCCAAAAATCGATGCAACTGATGATTATAGCGGGCTGCGATTACTAGCTGGTTGCGAAATATGAAAGACCCTGGGGAAAGATTCGGTTCGCAACTGGGCGGAGCCGAGATTTACGCCTTACAATCCCGGCGCCGCTCCCACACCGCAGTGTTTCTGAAAACGCACGAGCACACAGGCGATTTCAAAGAGCCGTAGTGCACTTGTGCGTTGCGAAACGATTTCGCTTCCTAAATGCCGAATGATTCGGCACAATTCTCGCCGGGCAGTG
>QHQV01000082.1 GCA_003219945.1 Verrucomicrobiota bacterium
GACTTCACCATCGTGCACGCCACTCTCGATACGCCCGGGCAATGGGGCTACGTATTCAACAATCTCGACGCCGTCGCGAGTTTTACGTATCAGCGGACGACCATCTGTTTTTTCGGCCACACGCATGTGCCGATGGTATTTGTGCGCGATGACGGCGTCCGGCGCCACAACGCCGAGCACATTCGTATTGAGCCTGGCAAGAAATATTTCATCAACGCGGGCAGTGTTGGCCAACCGCGCGACGGAAACTGGCGCGCTGGATATTGTATTTACGACGTCGAGAACAATCTCGTCGAACTGTTGCGAGCAAAGTACGATCTCGCCACCGCGCAGAAGAAAATCAGTAAAGCCGGTCTGCCACGGCTCCTTTCCGAGCGGCTTGCAATGGGCCGGTGAAGACATTATACCTGACCGGTAGGGCGGGCAGTCCTCTGCACGCCGCCCTTAATTTCGCCATTGACCACGGCGCGCACGGAGTGACGTGCCCTACCTATGCTCGTTCGCTCGCTTGCGGAGAATAAAATCTGCGACCGGCACATCGCGCGGATAAGTGATTTTGAGATTGAAATCGTCGTTGACGACGAGCGCGATCTTCCGGCCGAGCCTTTCGACTGCTGAGACTTCATCGGTCACCAAAATGTTTCCCGCCTGCACAGCGCAATAGGCATCCTCAATTAATTTCCGCTCGAAAATCTGCGGCGTTTGCATCGCGTACAGTTGATGCCGATCGACGGAACCGCCGACCAAAAGATCGGCATCAGCACGTTTTAACGTGTCGTTCACTGGTTGTGCCAAAGCCGCTGCGCCGTGAACACGGCACTGCTTGAACGCTCCTTCGATTTGCGCCGGTGTAATCAATGGGCGCGCCGCGTCGTGCACAGCGACATATTTCGCATCGCGATCGATGCGGTCCAAGCCAGCCCGAACGGAATCCTGCCGGCGTTCACCGCCGGGGACTATCGCGCGGATTTTTTTGAATTCTGCACCGGAAGTAATTTTTCTGATTTCATCGTGTCGTTGTTCACGAGCGACGACTACGATTTCGCTCACGGAAGTCGCGCGCTCGAACGCGCGAATTGCGTGAGCGATAACTGGTTCGCCAGCGATTGCGGCAAACAATTTATCGAACCCCATGCGCTGGCTGCTGCCGCCGGCCACGATGATGGCGCTTAGCATTGCTAAAACGTTAAATCGTGAATCGTTCCATCGTCATGGAGAGTGCCCATAGCACCTAACGGCGCGGCGGCGCATCGGCTCCAGCAAAAACGATTCACGAATCTCGAATCTCGATTCTCGATTCACTGATTCAGTTGTCGTGCCACTTCTGCGCTAAGCGTCTTGCCATCGGCGCGACCGGCTACCTTCGCCTGCAATTCTTTCATCACTGAGCCCATTTGCGCTTTCGATTTGGCGCCGAGTTCAGCAATGGTTTCACGCACGACTTTCGCCAGTTCGTCCGGACTCATTCCTTGTGGCAGATAAGTGTTCAAAATCGCCAACTCTTCTTTTTCTTTTTCAGCCAATTCAGCCCGGCCGCCTTTTTCAAAACTTTCGATCGAATCCTGGCGTTGCTTCGCTTGCTTGCGAATGACCTGAACGCCTTCGGCGTCGCTGAGTTCGGCCTCCGCGCCGGATTTTGCGATCGCAGCGTATTTTAACGCCGATTTAAGCATACGCAGCACGCCCAGTTTCGCTGCGTCTTTGGCGCGCATCGCCTCCTTCAGATCCGAGTCCACACTCTGTTGCAGTGTCATGCGGCACAATTACGACGGCCAAACGCAATTGTCGATTTTGTCGCCGTCGCCCTGTGGGCGACGATTCTAGGCACACTGAATTGCGCTTTGCACGGCAAAGGGGTTACAGCGCTTCGCAGCATTTGCGAACAGATTCAGCGTCGCCGATGGAGATGACATCGATGTCGCGGTTCGTGCGTTTCAATAAACCTGCGAGCACATTGCCCGGGCCGAGCTCGATAAACAAATCACAGTCCAGATCGATAAGACGCTGCATACAATCTGTCCACCGCACCGTGCCAGTGACTTGATCGCGGAGAGTCTGCTGGATTTGCTCAGGCGTTTTTACTTCTTCGCCGGTCACGTTGCTGATCACTGGGAAACGCGGCGATTGCATCGGGATACCGGCAAGCACTTCCTCCAATTTCACGTAGGCACTTTCCATGAGACGCGAATGATATGCGCCGGCAACATTGAGCATCATCGCGCGGCCTATGCCGTATTCCTTCGCAACACCGACAGAGGTTTCCACATTCGCCAACTCGCCTGAAATCACCATCTGATTAGGCGCATTGATGTTGGCGATATCGACATCTTCATCCGCGGCGAGCCGGCGCACATCATTTTCCAAGCCACCAATCATAGCCGCCATCCCGCCTTGCGTTGTTGCGCACGCTGCATCCATGAATTCGCCGCGCTTTTGCACGAGCTTCAACGCTGTTGCAAAATCGAACGCGCCCGCCGATGCGTGCGCGGTGATTTCCCCTAACGACAGGCCGGCCGCGCCGCCGACTTCAAACTTGCCGAACACCTCGTGCAACGCTGCCAGCGCAGCCAGTGCATGAACGTAAAGTGCGGGCTGACAATTTGAAGTCTTGGTCAACTCCTCCATCGGCCCTTTCCACGCGATGTCGCACAAGTTTCGACCCAGAAGTTCATCGGCCTGACGAAACAAATCCGCTGCGACAGGATATCGTTCGGCGAGATCGCGTCCCATTCCGACGCATTGCGCGCCCTGTCCGGCGAAAAGTAGCGCGATTTTCTTTGGCATATGGGCAGGTAGTTAATCGTGTTTCGCCCGGAGTGCGAGTGCCTTCTGGGGAAACGCACGCTTGCATCGTGCGGCGATGGCATTCTGCCATCGCGAACTTTTGTACTGGTTGCCCACAGCCGAATTCAGCTGGTTTAGAAATGAAAGTTCGTTGCGGCAGAATGCCGCAACCAGCACGCCACAGGCGTGCTCCCCCAGAAATCGCTTGCGGAAGAAAGCTCCACTCGCCAGCGTAAATCTTGCCCGCAACGTTGTAACGTTCTTCTTCATGCCATTCACGACGCGCGAGATTGAATCACCCGATCCGGTTACGCGGGTGGCCGCAGCCGACGCGGCTTTACGCGAGCCGGGGCAAGACGATATCGGTGAGAAGATGGTGCTCAACATGGGGCCGTCGCATCCAGCCACGCACGGCGTTTTGCGGCTCGTGCTGGAGTTGGATGGTGAGATCATCACTAAAGCGACGCCGGATATCGGTTTTCTCCATCGCGGCGACGAGAAGATCGCCGAGAACATGCAATACAACCAGTTCGTGCCGTACACCGACCGGCTCGATTATCTCGCGCCGCTCTCGAATAATGTGGCCTACGCGCTCGCGGTTGAAAAATTGATGGGCTGGGACATTCCGCCGCGCGGAAAAGCGATCCGCACGATTTGCTGCGAAACATCGCGCATTTCCTCGCATCTCCTTGGATTGGGCGCGATGGCGCTGGATCTCGGCGCGATGTCGGTCTTCCTCTACACGTTCACAGAGCGCGAAAAACTCTACAACCTCTTTGAGCTTTTAACCGGCGCCCGGTTCACCACATCCTACACCCGTGTGGGAGGGCAAATCCGCGATCTTCCAGAAAGCTTTATCCCCCAACTCAAAAGATTCCTCGACGACTTTGGCCCCAGTCTCGACGAATGCGATAGCTTGCTGACCCGGAATAAGATTTTTGTCGATCGCACAAAAGACGTCGGCATCATCTCGAAGGAGCGCGCGATCGCGTATGCGATTTCCGGGCCAAACCTGCGGGGAAGCGGAATCGAACACGATTTGCGCCGCAAACATCCGTATCTCGATTATGACCAGTACGATTTCGACGTGGTCATCGGCAGCGCAGGCGATTGTTACGATCGTTATTTGGTGCGACTCGAGGAGATGCGCCAGAGCGCGCGAATCTTGCGGCAGGTCATCGATAAACTGCCCAACGGTCCGATCAATGTTTCGAATTGGAAAAACATGACCCCGCCGAAATCGCGAGTGATGACAAAGATGGAAGAATTAATTCATCATTTCATTGTGGTAACCGAAGGGCTGGATGCGCCGCCGGGCGAAGTCTATTTCGGAGCTGAAAATCCAAAGGGCGAGCTTGGCTTTTACATCAACAGCAGAGGCGGCGGCGTTCCGTATCGGTTGAAAATTCGCGCGCCGTCTTTCGTGAACCTTAGCATCCTGCCGGAGCTTTTGCCCGGGTACCTGATTAGCGACGTGCCCGCCGTGCTCGGCAGTCTGGACTTCGTGATGGGCGAATGCGATAGATGAGCCGAATGAGACCCATGACTGCGATGTTCCGAACTGCGTCGCGACTCATCCTCGTGCTCATGCTCGTGTTCGTGCTGGATAGCTGCATCGGCAAGCGAATCACCAAGGCAAACGTGGATCAGGTCACGGAAGGCATGTCGAAGAAGCAGGTAGAATCGATTTTGGGTCAGCCTACTTCGTCGAAAACTGAGGACCCGACGATTATAAGGCAAACGACTTACGTTTATCGTCAGGGCAAAGACACAGTCACGATCGTTTTCAAGGACGACAAAGTGCAGTCGAAGGACAGCACGATTTCCGATTGATCCGTGTAGCGTGCGCTGTCCTCGGCGCAATTGCCTTGCCGGCGCGTCGCATCATTCCGCTGAGGACAGCGGACTCTGCAGTAAACGCGAGTTGCCGCGTATCACTGCGCTGGGTTAGCTTCAACGATGGCAGACGCGACGCGCATCCAAATTGCCGCCGAACTGGAGCGCAAAATGGAGGATGCTATTGCGCGTTATCCGACGGAGCACCGTCGAAGCGCAGCGATGCCGCTGTTGCATTTATGGCAGGAACACTTCGGGTTCATCAGCGATGAAGCCACTTTCTGGATCGCACAAAAACTAGGCCTCCAACCGATCAACATTCTCGAGCTGATCACTTTTTATCCAATGTTCCGCCAGCATCCGGCGGGCAAGACGCATATCCGGATCTGCCGCACGCTCAGTTGCGCGATGGCGGGTGGATTCGAACTGATGGAAAATTTGTGCGCAAGTCTGGAAATCCAGCGCTCGAGTGATGGTGAAGAAATGCATAATCCAATCGCCCTCAGCGCCGACGGAACTTACAGCGTCGAATTTGTTGAGTGCCTGGCCAGCTGCCACACCGCGCCAGTGTGCATGGTTGGCGAACAACTGCACGAGAAGGTAAATCCAGATTCTGCAGCCGACCTGGTCGGTAATCGGCAATCGACAATCGGCAATTTGCAATTGCCATGGCCGCCGCATCCTTTGGAACACCGGTTGGTCTATAAGGATATCGGGCGCCCGGGTTGGAGTAGCGACATCGATTGTTACCTGCGCGACGGCGGTTACGAACAATTAAAACAAGCGTTGACTCTGTCGCGCGATGACATTGTCAACAAAGTCAAAAACTCCGGACTCCGCGGCCGCGGTGGAGCTGGGTTTTCCTGCGGCTTGAAATGGAGCTTTATCAGGCCAGACGAAAAGCGGCCGGTGTATTTAATCTGCAACGCCGACGAATCGGAGCCGGGCACATTCAAGGATCGCTACATCATTCACGAAGATCCGCACCAGTTGCTCGAAGGCATGTTGATCGCATGTTATGCGCTTGGTGCACACACCGCGTACATCTACATCCGCGGAGAATTCCCGGAAGGCGCGAAAATCCTCGAGCGCGCGATCGAAGAAGCGCGGCACCACAATTTCCTTGGCAAAAACATTCTCGGGTCCGGATTCGACCTTGAGTTCTATATTCACCGCGGCGCGGGCGCATACATTTGCGGCGAGGAAACCGGTCTAATCGAATCGCTCGAGGGGAAACGCGGTTATCCGCGGATCAAGCCGCCGTATTTTCCTGCGGTGTTGGGTCTATATATGTGTCCGACCATCGTCAACAACGTGGAGACACTCTGTAACATTAAACATATCATAGGCATGGGCGGCGCAGAGTATGCGCGCCTCGGCCGGCCTAACAATACCGGCACCCGAGTTCTCTGCGTCAGCGGCGACGTGCAGCGTCCAGGCTACTTTGAAGTTGAAGTCGGCGCCGTTACGATGGGACAGCTGATTTATGAGATGGCCGGCGGCTTGCGACCGGGTCGAAAACTAAAAGCCGTCATTCCAGGTGGCAGCTCCGCGAAAGTGTTGCGCGCCGATGAACGTTTCAAGCTGAAGGAAAGACAGACCGACGGTTCGACAGTTGAACGCGAAATCTCACTCGACGATATCCCAATGGATTTCGATTCCCTCGCCGCCGCAGGCTCGATGGCGGGTTCCGGAGGCGTGATCGTGCTGGACGATTCGCGCGACATGGTTTGGGCGCTGAACAACATCAACAAGTTCTATGCACACGA
This sequence comes from Verrucomicrobiota bacterium, assembly GCA_003219945.1. GTDB lineage: Bacteria > Verrucomicrobiota > Verrucomicrobiia > Chthoniobacterales > UBA10450 > Udaeobacter. Next base: position 6,390 of record QHQV01000082.1, read on the forward strand.
GAGCTGCGGCCAATGCACACCCTGTCGGGAAGGCTCGCTTTGGATGCAAAAAATCACCGACCGCATGCTGCGCGGCGGCGGCGTGCTCGAAGACCCGAAAACACTGAAAACCATTGGCGATAACATCGCGGGGCGCACCATTTGCGCATTTGGCGAAGCCTGCGCGTGGCCGACGCAAAGTTTCGTCGAAAAATTCCCGGAAGAATTTGTGTCGCGCGCCCAAAAACCCGTTCCCCCACCCCTCCCGCCGGAGTACACACCCGAAGAATTAATCAAAGAAGAATCGATTCGCACCGTCCCCATGGCCCGCGACCCCGGCTGGGAAAAAGCCGGCGCCAAAGGAACAATCTGAAAACATGACTCTTTCTCATGCTCATGCTCATGCTCGATCTGAAAATGACAACCTATTTTGACCACGAGAAGCTGAACGTATATCAGGTCGCGCTGGAGTTTAACGGCTGGGTTGGCGAACTTCTCGCTTCAATCGAGGCAAAGGCCGCCGCCAAGGACCAACTCGATCGTGCCGCAACAAGCATTCCGCTGAACATAGCGGAAGGAAATGGAAAGTTTTCAAAACGCGATCGCGCCAGATTCTTTGACACCGCCCGTGGATCCGCTCTCGAAGCTGCCGCGGGTCTTGATGTTTTAGTCTCCCGTAAGCTAACGACAAAAACGCAGATTATTCCGGCAAAGGAGCAGCTAATCCAAATTGTGAATATGCTCATCGGGCTACTGAAGAGATTGGGCTATGACTTCAAGTCCGGAACCGTGATCGTGCGCGAAGAAGCCGATTCTGCATTCAAT
>QHQV01000250.1 GCA_003219945.1 Verrucomicrobiota bacterium
GCCAACCAAATATCACCCGCGCAAAAGAAGTCTTGGGGTGGCAACCGCGAGTTGAATTCGAGGAGGGGATCAAAAAGACGATCGAGTACTTCAAACAGTCGTTGAAGAGTTGAAGCGTTTAGGCGTGTGACCCTTTTTGTCGTTCTGACAGAGGGGAGGAATCCAGCTACTTTGATCAATTCGGGTAGTTACGTCGGATGCCAATCTCCAGCATTTGTAGCCCAGCCAACCGCCGCAATCAGTTGAAGTAGCCGGATGTTTCCCTCCGCTCAAGATGACAGAATGGTTAATGGCTTGGGTTTGCGCAAAAATTCTGCTGGCGTTTGCTGCGATTCAGTCTTGAGTTCTGCATGTTTAAGGGTGCGCTCTTTCTTGCGCTCGGGTTCCTTACCGTTTGCTTCCCCGTCGCAGCGCAGCAGACTAAACACTCCGAAGCAGCGCAACACCGTGCAGCCACATCCGGTACGACGACATTTGGCCACGCTTCCACTCTGAGCCTCTACCGGTCGAACGTCATCGTCGCATCGAATGCATCGCTTCTGTTTCACAACGGACCGGTGCGTACTTGGTCGGACGGTGCGCAACTCGCGAGCGAAACCGCGCTGGCTCAAATCGGGATGGCGCCCCTAGGCCTGTTCCCCGCTGCGTATATGGCTCCGAGCGATGTCGGACCGACGCCCATCAGGAAATCAAGCGCCGCTCCGGATTCTCGATCGGCAAATCTTGTGGCCGACGGAAAAGATTTACCCGGTGAGATGCTCAGCTCGCCTTTAAATCACGTGTATTACACCGGTGAAGTCGGGTTCGTTTACGGGCAATGGAGCGGCAGAGGCAATGGCGATTACTGGCAGAATTACGTTTGGGGCCAGGTCGGCAATGACAAATTCCAGATCAATGCCGGTGCTGCGTTCGAGAATTGGAGCGGCAACTCACCGAAAATTCGCGGATATCCATTTTCGAGATAGCGTCGACAACTCCGAAAGCAGTAGCAAGGTGGACGTCTTGTCTGCAAGACGATGCTAGTTGATCCGCCGAAGGCACAAATATCAGACGGCGAAACCGCATCATTTAGTCAATGCGTTGAGAACAACGCGTTCCACCTTCGCGCCGAACGCGTTTCAGCGCCTCCGTACATTCCTATTGAAATTTGCTTTGGCATTTTCGAATTGCAATTTAGAGCTTTAACGCCATGGCCGGACCGACGCGCCTGATCACTCTTAACCTCGGTTCCCAAGCGATTGCGCTTGCCGAATTCCGAGTGGCTCACGGCGGTCTGGTACTCGTGAATTATCGGCTGCGCGAAACGCCCCTCGATCCTGAGACGGGACAACGCCGCGACGCTCACCTCGCGCTGCACGATACGGCCGCCGTTTTGGGCGAGATGTTGCACGACATGCAAATTCCCAGGCGCGCAGTGAACTATGCTTTGCCAGCGCAATCAGTGTTCGCCCGGTTTGTGAAACTGCCGCCGCTTGGACAGGAAAAACTGGACAAGATCATCTCGTTCGAAGCGCAGCAAAATGTTCCGTTCCCTTTGGACGAAGTCGTTTGGGATTACCAACTCGTCGGTGGAGGGCTGGGCGAACAGATTCAGGTGGTCCTCGTCGCGATCAAAGTTGATTTGCTCGACCAAACCAATGCAGCGGTGGAAGGAACAGGGCTACAGACGTCCATTGTCGACATAGCGCCGGCGGCGCTCTACAACGCCTTTCGCTATAGCTATCCCGAGGTCGGCGATTGCTCGTTGCTGCTGGATATCGGTGCGCGCACGACGAACATTCTTTTCATTGAGTCAGGAAGAATTTTTTTGCGGAGCATCCCGCTGGCCGGCAGCGCGATCACCGCCGCGATTGCGAGGGAGTTCAACGAATCATTTGCCGCGGCGGAAACTCGCAAGAAACGGGATGGCTTTGTGGGGCTCGGCGGCGCTTATGCCGAACCTGCCGATCCCAATGTCGCCAAGGTTTCAAAAATCGCGCGCAGCACGATGACGCGCCTCCATGCAGAACTGATGCGTTCCATCACGCACTACCGCGCCCAACAGCAGGGAACTCGCCCGGCTCGCATTTTCCTGTGTGGCGGTGGTGTTGGGATGCCTTACATGCGCGAGTTCTTTCACGAGAAATTTCAAGTGCCGATCGAGTTTTTTAATCCGTTGCAAAACGTGACGGTTGCCGAGTCGGCGCCGACGCAGGACGTGGCGCGTTCGGCGCACTTGTTAGGTGAATTGGTCGGGCTGGCGCTGCGGAGTCCTGTGGAATTAAATTTGCGGCCAGCGAGTGTCGTTCGCAGACAGGACTTGGAAAAACGCCGGCTATTTTTTGTCGCCGCCGCCGCGTGCATTCTGCTGGCCCTGCTGGGCTGGTCGGCTTACTACACGCGCGCGGCGCAGGTCGCGCAGCAAACCGCACAGACGCTACGCCAGAAGAACGATACCATGCGTGTCGCCGAGGGGCAGTTGGACAAGCT
>QHQV01000083.1 GCA_003219945.1 Verrucomicrobiota bacterium
CTATCACGCGCGATGCTCCACCGGTCGGGCGGGCTACTCAACGAAGCGCGGTGAGTTTGTGATCACCAACAAGGAACGGAAGCATCGTTCCACGATTTACCACGTCGAGATGCCGTATTTCATGCGGCTGAGTTGTCTCGATTTTGGAATGCATGCTGGTTATGTGCCGAACCATCCGGCATCGCACGGCTGCATTCGGTTGCCGGAAGATACTGCGCGCAAATTCTTCTCCGAAATTCCAGTCGGCACACTTGTCACTGTGCAATAGCGACACGCGAGCGAACGCCGAATGAATCAGGAAGCCAGGAAAACAGGAAATCTTTAATGGTAGGGCGCGACCGCCGGGCGCGCCAGCCAAGCTCCTGCTTGAGCACTTCTTTGTACAAAAACAGCAGCGCACTTAGTGCTTGGTTTTTGTGTGGAAGCGGGCACTCCGCCATCCCGCGCCAGATGCGTGAAAAATCCGGTCACTTCCGCTTCCGCCATTTGCGCTGGGTGGCGTTTGCCGTGAAACAGAATCAAACGCCGGATCCAGTCCAGATATGATTGCTCGGTGCGAATCGAATAATGTTTGCGCCGAATCACGTCTCGCACTTGATTCGAGCAATTTCGGTTTGAGTGGCTTCCGCCCTGACGGTAAAATCGCCATCCTGACCTCGATTTTGTTCTTCCCCAGCGCAAACTCAAGCTGGATTAGGTCCAAAACTTGCGTCTTTAAAGGCGCAGAATTTCAACCGGATTCTCGTTAGGCCTACATGCCACGCTCATTTGCAAAACCATCCCCGACGGAACTCAAGAATGGCTGGTTACAGTTGGACATTTGCATGAGGCTCGCGTTTTCATATTACGTCTGGCAGAAGCAGTTTCAGCCGCCCAATGATACGTCGGACGAATGCAAGTTTATGCGGGCTGCAGCACTCCAATGCAGCCTGCTCAATATACGCAGCCTAGATGAGTTCTATCGGCCGCAGTCGAAGCCAGACGATATCCGCGCCGAGCACTATTCCAACTTCCCTAACCCCGGACCGTTCTTGTCGGACGACGAGGCGAAGCAACTACATCAGTTAGTTGCTCATCTCACCTACAGAAGATTCCGCGAGTTCGATACCACTTGGAACACATTTCATTTGCTGAGCAGAGCATATGATCGGTTCGAGCCGTTCCTCGACTATATCCGCGATGCGGAATCCGTCGGTCAGATCAATATTGAAGCTTCGATTAACGTCATGAAAAAGCGTTATAAGACTTGGCTATCCGAGATGGCCGCACTGGAGATGAAACGAGGGGCCTAACCGGCCGATCGAGCTAACCGCTACCCGGCGCATGTTCACGTTTCGGATGACTAAATCACGTTCACTTCGAGTCACGCTCGCTCCAGGTAGCGGTAGCTCATCTTGTTCTTGTTAGGTCTCATGAGTATTTGGCCACAGTTTAGGGTTCGCTGTGTGCGTCGGAAGTGATAAAAATTGTGGTTTCTATGCAAGAAATTGACGAGATAGAAGTTCGCCCGTTTTCTCGGCGGGAAGACTACCAGCTGATGCTTGATTATTTTTACAAAGCCGATGATTCAGTTTTGCGTGGCATGGGTGTAGACCGCTTGAAACTTCCTCAAAGAGATAAATGGCTTGATGCGCTCTTGGCCGATCATCATAAACCAGAAGAAGAAAGGGACCGATTTTATCTAGTCTGGATGTTTCGAGGAGAACGGGTTGGACACTCAAGCGTCAATAGCATCGTCCCCGGCGTCGAAGCTTACATCCATATGCATTTGTGGAATTCGCGATTAAGAAGGGCCGGTTTAGGAGCGGAATTCGTCCGCCAATCTACTAAATTTTACTTCGAGCGATTCAACTTGAGAAAGATCATTTGTGAACCTTGGGCGGAGAACCTTGCTCCGAACCGAGTGTTAGAAAAACTCGGTTTCACATTTGTCAGGCGTTATAGGACTGTTCCAGGTGTCATCGCCTATGAGCAAGATGTGAATCGCTACGAGCTGAGAAGACCTAACTAGGCGCTGCAGCGGACGGCGGACTGCTCTTGTGCCTAGCTAACACCATGCGAACGTCATTTCTCAGTCGGGCGGCGGCTGATCTTGTCTCCCGTTAGACGTATAGGCAGGCGAGTCACAGCGATGCATAAACGCGCAGAGGATCTGATCACCGAGCTCGGTCTGCAGCCCCATACCGAGGGGGGATATTTCCGGGAGAGCTTCAGATCCGCGCACAAAGTGCAGCCATTGGATGAGAGATCATTGCGTTCCGCGCTGACGACGATTTATTTTTTGCTCATTAAGGGGCAGCATGGGCGCTGGCACCGGGTCGCGTCCGATGAGACCTGGCACTTCTATGAGGAGATCCACTGGAGGTCTACGGGATTGATGGCCGACACGTCGTACATCAAGAGGTGCTTGGGACAGGCAATTCGCACGTTCATCCGATGTGCGTGGTCCCCGCTGGGTATTGGCAAGCAGCAAGGTCTCTCGGAGAGTATGGCTTCCTGGGATGTACCGTCGCTCCCGGGTTCGAGTTCAAAGATTTCGAGATGCTCTCCGAGGGGTCAGCAGCGCTCGCACACATCGCGTCGCTGCGTGCCACGCTTTCCGAACTCGCCTAGAGGTAAGATGAATCATGTTACCGCTCATCTTGTTAGGGGCTGCGGCATAGACCCTACAGAAAGCGTTGCAGCAATCAGCCTCAACGTACGGAAACGTCTAACCAATCGTTAGAATCAACCGTTGATCGTCGGGATTCGCACAGTCTGAAATTTATGAAATGCCTCTCGATGTTTGCGACGCTCGGCCCCGCGAGTGGTGGCTCAGCCCTTTCTCGTTAAATCGCATGAATTTCCTCGTGGTAGTAGTCATTGGAGCAGTACTTGGCGCTTTAGACGGAGTGGGCATTTTGTTCGAGCCTCGGGAGCCATACAAATGGCAAATTCTTTCTGCGGCGACGCTCAAGGGCGTGTTGGTCGCGCTTCTTACGGGCTTTTCCCTCGCGGCGACTACTCGATGGTGGTCCGCGATGCTTACCGGCGCGCTCTACGGTTTCACCTTCAGTCTGGTGATTTATCTTGCGAAGGGAGGTCCTAAGTCGGGCGACGCGGCATATGTCATTCCGAGCGGGATTATCACGGGAGGATTGATTGGCCTGTTCATCGTCATGTGGGCGATCAAAACGATCTAACCAGTCGTTGGAGCCAAAGAACAAAATGTTCGATGTACGATGTTTGATGTAGCTACTGCCCCTGTGTGTGGTTTATCTGTTTGACTCATGATCTTCCCAGCTCAGTCGCCCTCGCGGACTATCCCGTCCATCTCGCTGATTCCCAATCTGCTCGATTCTTGTAGAGGGTAGTGCTTTGTAGTTATGAAAGCCAAACTGGTTTTGAACGTCGCTGGCCTGATCGGCGTGCTTGCTCTGATTTCGGCTGGCTATTGCTTCTGGCTGATGACCGTTCCGCTTTCCTATGACCGGGTGCCGGTTGTACTGAGTGGGTTCGTCCTAGCGACCGGCGTGTTTGTCATCTCGTTGACCACTTCATTTATCGTCCTAATACGATTACGTCGATCACCTCGTGCAGCGAATGCTCCGCAGATCGGGCCGACCATCTAACCAGCCGGCTCAACCACCAGTCACTTATGCCGAAGGAATACGTCAATCCGAATAGTCTGTTCCCGAGTTTGCCGCATGGGTTTTCCCAGGTGGTGATTGCGAGCGGGAGAAAGATGGTGTTCGTCTCTGGACAAACGGCTTGGGACGCACGGAAAAACATCGTCGGCGGAGACAGCGTTCTTGAGCAGGCAAGGCAAGCATTCCGTAACCTTGAAAAGGCGATGGAAGCGGCTGGCGGCACGCTAAGAGACATTGTTGCTCTGCGGATTTACGTCGTGGACTATCAGGCCGAGAGTGGAACAGCGATGGGTACTGCGGTAAGAGAATTCTTTTCTCCGGGAAATCCGCCGACAAGTACCTGGATCGGCGTCTCGGCCCTGGCAGATCCCGAATTTCTGATAGAGATCGAAGCGACAGCGGTCTTGGACTGAGCCTTTGCACAGAAAATCCCCGTGAGCCGGCGTTTGATCCTTTTCGCTCCAGGGGCGGGTGCCCCTTCATCGCATCCGTGGATACAAAATTGGAAACTGCGTTTGTCCGAGATCGGCGAGGTCGAGACTTTCGACTACGATTACATGACCGCGGGGCGGAAACGGGCCGATCCATTGCCGCAACTCATCGCAGCGCATCGGAAAGCGTTGGAAGCGGCGCGAGAGAAATATCAGCCGGACTCGACATTCCTTATCGGCAAAAGCATGGGTGGCCGTATTGGATGTCACGTGTCTCTCGAGCAAAAAGTGGACGGCCTGGTTTGCCTTGGCTATCCGCTTTGCGCTATGGGCGATCGCACAAAACTTCGCGACGAAGTTTTGCGTGCGCTGACTACGCCTGTCCTGTTTGTGCAAGGCACTCGCGACGCGCTATGTCCGCTGGGTCTGCTGGAGCGCGTTCGAGCCGAGATGAAAGTGCCAAACCTTTTGCATGTCGTCGAACACGGCGATCATTCATTGCGCGTACTGAAGCGCCAGCTCCAGGCAATTGGCGAAACACAGGAAGAGGTCGATGAGCGAGCCTTCGGAGCTGTCGCTGGATTCATTGACCAATTCGCCGCAACCGTTGATTAATGCCAATCAACCAAACGCCGTAACCACCGGCCTGTGGCCGACCGCCATCCGAGTTTTAGCCAGTGAGAAGGCCCACAGGACCGCGGCTACATCGGCCACAGATCTAGTTCACGAGATCAGATGAAAAAAAAGCTAACAAAGCGGAAACCAGGCCAGGTTTCAGTCCACTCCGGTCAGGTGGAGTTTGTCAAAGTCAACATTGGCAGCTGGCAATCGCGTGATGTTTATCAATGGCTGCTTGCCTTGCGGTGGCCGCAGTTTGCCGCGCTTGTCGCCACAGCGTACATCGCACTGAACCTGTTGTTCGCAACGCTTTACAGCCTCGACCACAACAGTATTGCGGGTAGCACCGGTGGAAGTTGGTTCTTTGATTGCTTCTTCTTTAGCGTGCAAACCCTGGCCACCGTCGGCTATGGCCACATGTATCCGCAGACGCTTTATGGGCATGTAGTCAGCACGATCGAAATCATGAGCGGTATCTTCCTGCTCGCAGTGGTAACCGGATTAATTTTTGTTCGTTTCTCGCGTCCGGTGGCGCGCATTGCGTTTAGCAGATGCCTGGTGATCGGTCCATTGAACGGCCAGCCCACGCTCATGGTCCGAGTCGGCAACCAACACCAGCACAGCATTGTCGACACTGAGTTCCGCATCATGTTCATGCGGGATGAGCCGTTGGTTGAAGGCGGCGATTACCGATACTTTTACCCGCTAAAGCTTCAGTTCGATACGTTGATCCTTTTTCCGGCGGCACTGACGCTTCGGCACGTCATCGATAAGAGTAGTCCGCTGTACGGGGCCACGCCGGAATCGCTTCAAAACAGTCGCTCACTATTCGCGGTTTCCGTCTCGGGCATCGATCCTATCATTGCTGCTCCCGTTCAGGCACAGCACGACTACAGCTGGCGCGATGTGCGCTTTGGAGAACGCTTCGTCGATATCTACACCGAGTCAGGCCGCGGACAGCTCACGGTGGATTACGGTCGCCTTCACGAGACGGAGCCCGTTGAGTAGATTTCGCAAAGCAGAGCATGGGCTGGTTTATTCAGGCAGCAGAAGGATCATCCGGGCAAATTGGGCCATCGCCGTGACGAGTTGGTATACGATTCCAGCGAAAAATGGCCAGAACGAGGCGAGCGAAACTATATTGTATAATTGCAAGAGCATGGTTGCCGTGCCGAAGGCTCCGAACAGATAAAAAATAAATCGGGTGACGCCTTGGCGCTGCACATTTCGGAGATTTAAGCGCCGGAAGGTTTTGGTAGTTACTGTGACGAACGACAGATTGGCGATCAGGGCCATACCGCTGCACCATCTCCAGCTTCCTGGTGGCATGGGTTTGATGGTGAGCAACAACAATCCAAGCATGGACAGAGCCAGCGGCAGGATGGAATTGGCGAGCAAAAGACGTAACCGCAGTTTGTCGATCTCCGACCATTCGTGGACGGCTTCGCGGCGAAAAACGACGACCACTCCCGCGAAACCAGCCAGTGCGACCGCAATCTGCGCAGCAATGCCAAGCGCTTCGCCCGGTTCCATTGTTAAAGTGTTGTTCCTGTCATAGCCGGAGGGTATCTGTAAGTATCCTCTCTTTTTGCTCCGCCGGAGATTCGCATTACGCTTTCAGCCAACAAGTACATAAAGGAGTAACACACTGCTTTGTTATGTCTGTCTGATTTAGTTTCCAAGACCAGGGGATTCGCAACGTACGAGACACAGTGAAACGTTGCGACGCTGCCATTGCCGGGACGCAGAAGATGGGATGAAGATCGTCGAGGAATACTGGACCATGGGCGCTTACGATGCGGTCGTGATTATGGAAGCGCCGGATGACGAGACCATGAACGCGTTCATCCTCAAGGTGGGTTCACTCGGTAACCTCAAAGGCCAAACGTTGCGCGCGTTCCGCCGGAACGAGATGGAAAAGATTCTGGCGAAGATTAAATAGCGCTTCTCAAAGTCCTAATTTCGCCATCTCCGCGGACGACAAGGTCCGTTGGCTGGAGTTACACGTGATCTGAATCCCATAGCGCGGTAGAGATTTAGGTTCCGCCCACCCGCACCTTTAGGGTAATCGAGGTCGGCTGACTCAACAGGATACTTGGTACGACTGAAACGGTCAGAACATGCCGCTCGGCCGGGATGCGTCGATCGTAGCGGCGACCCTGGACAATGTTCGCGACCGTTTGGCCATCGATCTTGAGTTTGGCGGCAAGATTCCAGCCGAAGTTCGCCACTCTGATCACAATGAGACGGCCAGCAGGTTTAGCCAATGAGACGGCCACCAGGTTTAGCGGCGTTAGCCTACCGAGACTGCAGCGAAAAAGATGAGAATCAGAAGAAATCTTCTGATGTAGCTGGTCGAGGTCCTCATAGAATCATTGTAGCACAATCGCTGTCGCCTCCGCACGCCTTAAATGCGCCAGAGCGAGCGATGCGTGCCAAACTCGGAGATTTCGCCGGAGGACTTTTTACTGACGTAAATGGTAATAGAAATGACGCTGATAAACGTGCCCACGAAAACCATTGCCACGACCCACGACGGGATGTGCCCGATGCGCAGCGCGTGATAAAACGATACGACATCGGTAATCGGCGCACTGGCGTGCAAAAAGATTTTTGTGAACCACGCCACCAGGATCAGGATGAAAATGAATATGTAATTCCGCTTCATCCGGCGCCCAATTGCTTCCAATTTCGTGATTTTGAAGCTGGGCAAAATCAAATCTTCGCATACGAGCTTTTTCCATTCGCCCTGAAGCAGTTCGCGATTTTCCATGACCATCGGGACAAGAAAATGCGCTTCAAGCATGCGGACGCGCGCGCGGAAGGCGTCGTAAAAGCGGTATCTTCGCGATTCGATCCAGAGCAGCACAGCAACGATAGCCAAGTTAAAAAAGAAAATGATGTGCGGCACTTCGCGCGTCGAAAAAGCGATTGTAATAATGGCAGTGCTGCTGGTGATGGCCCAGTTGGTCGTCACATCCAGCCGTTGCCGCCATACCATGCTCCGCCCCAGCTCGCCGCGATAAAAATGCGACATCGCGTTGACATAGCCCGGATCGTAAAGGCTCCGCTGCAAGGAAACTGTCCGTTCCTCTTTCGGCGCTACCGCTGTATCTTGAGTTGCCACAGCTTGCTAGTTAACTGGATAACTGCGTTTGCGGCATAATCCAATAAATCTCTCCACCCGCTGATGCCTATTGCGCTCGCAGACCTACTAACGGAACAACAGGTGATCCTCCGGTTGAGCTCGCGAAAACCGGCGAATGCGATTCGCGAAATCGTCGACGTGCTGGCATCCGACATCGGAGGCAGGAAAATCGCGAATCCTGAAGTTTTTCTCGAACAAGTGCTCGCGCGTGAGCGGACGCATCCGAGTATCGTCGAAAACGGCGTCGTTTTTCCACATGCCCGCACGGATTTGGTTGATGAAATTGTGATCGGCGTTGGGCGCAGCCGGGCAGGAATTCGATTCGGCGAAAATCAACACCGCGCCAATCTCATTTTCGTAATCGGCGTTCCCGAACGTTTGCTCAGCGATTATCTGGTTTGCGTCGGCACCATAGCGCGACTTGCCAAGGATGATGCAATCCGTTCGAGGTTGCTCAACGTTGAAACGGCGCGCGAATTTGTCGATGCGTTAACGGCAGATAGCGTGTAGCCGCAGGCGTTGACCGGACCGCCGGGCTGTGGCGACATCGCTGCGCGACGTGTTCTTCTGGTTTATGCCAATTCACGAATGGCTCGAAGTACAGTTTCGACTTCTTGCGGTGTATTGACGATATTGCACGCCAGGCGCGCATACGACACGCGGTACGGAGTTGTGGAAGCGACGATGCGCTGAGCGAGAAGACGCTCTACTACTTCCTCCGGTTTCATCCCGTTCACGTCGAAGCAGACCATGCCGGCGGAGAGATTTTCATCGCGCGGCGTGTAGAGCTGGACACGGGGCATGCGCGCAAGTCCCTCTTTCACTTGCGCGTTGAGTTCGTGTGTTCGCGCGGTCATTCGCGCCGAGCCGATGTTTTTGTGAAAACGAATCGCTTGCGGTAAGGCCCAAAAATGTTCGAACGCTTGGAACC
>QHQV01000084.1 GCA_003219945.1 Verrucomicrobiota bacterium
GAAAAGCAGGGACGACGGCGTGTCTTCGATATCCTGAGTAGTTGCCTCACTGCCGACCGGCAAGACGTTTCGTATGCAACATTTGCCAGGACACTCGGCATTCAGGAAACGGCAGTGAAAAACCTCCTCCACCGGTTGCGTGAGCGTTATCGCGCTCTGCTCCGCGAAGAAGTTGCCGAAACCGTAGGCGGGGAAAATGAGATCGACGACGAGTTGCGCTATCTATGTGCGGCTTTAAGCGCTGCGGAATAGTCGCGGCAGCAAAATAAAGGCTTCACTTTCGACATCCCTGGTCGACTGGCCAAAATTCTCGCCGAACTTCGGGGCTCTGTTTCGTATAACAAGAGTGAATTTACGAATGAATGCTCATCGACACAAAACTCCAAAGAGCGACGAATTCGCAGCCACTGGATTTGCGATGACTCGTCCGTTTGGGACGTAAAATCGTTGTGAATAACTTTTCAGTTGATTTGTGGATTTGCGTTGGCAACGATTAGCTCGATTATGCTCGTTATCGCTACATGAGTTCACCCGGTGGTTCTGTCTCTCTGCATCTCGAAAACGAGTCGGGCATCTGTGCAAGATGTGGGTCTACTTCACGTGTGGGGCGCGGCCTTTGTTTGAAGTGCCTTCTTTCCGCGGGCATTAACGGTAACGGTAACGGCAAGCATTCTGCGATCGAGCCAACGCTGGACGACCTGCTCCGCGACATCCACGGTCAGGACGGCGATTGGCTTCTCGGGAATTATCAAATTCTGGAAGAAATTGGACGCGGTGGGATGGGTGTAATTTATCGCGCGCGACAACGGCATTCGCGTCGGATCGTGGCGCTCAAGCGCATTTTATCTTACCACGCTGATTCCCAAGACACGCTAATGCGCTTTCGGCGCGAAGCTCAGGCTGCGGCCAATCTCGATCATCCCAACATTCTCCCTATCTATGAAGTGGGTGAGAGCCATGAAGGGCTGCCGTTCTTCAGCATGAAGTTCGCCGGCGGCGGCAGTTTACTTGAAGCGGCCGCAAAAGTACGCAGCAAACCGCGCCGCGCTGTTGCGCTAATCGCAAAGGTGGCTCGCGCAGTGCAATACGCGCACGAGCAAGGGATACTTCATCGCGACCTCAAGCCGGGAAACATTTTATTGGATGGCCGCGGCGAACCACTGGTCAGCGATTTCGGATTGGCAAAATGGCTCGAGCCAACCGGCCATTTGACGCACACTCCCACCGTTTTCGGAACCCCGGGGTACATTGCGCCCGAGCAAGTCAACGGATCAGCGGGAAAGCTCACGCCCGTAGCGGATGTCTATAGTTTGGGGGCGGTTTTGTTCGATCTCTTAACTGGACAGCCGCCATTCACAGGCGAACACGCGCTGAAAACCATTCAACAGGCAACTGAAAAGCCCGCTCCCAAATTGCGCACTCTGGCACCAGCGCTGGATCGCGACTTGGAAACAATCTGCGCGAAATGCTTGGAACGCGATCCACATGCCCGTTATCGCTCGGCTGGCGAATTAGCCGACGATCTTGAACGGTGGCTGCACGGAAATTCGATTGTCGCCCGTCCCGTTTCGCCACCGGTGCATCTATGGCGATGGATGCGGCGCAATCCGATCGTTGCCGGAATGTCGGCGCTCTTGCTCGGGCTCGCGATAACCGTCGGCGTACTGATTTGGAAGAACGAAGTTGCTTCGCAGGCTGGACCTCCAGCTGGCATTGCAATCGTTCCCTTTGAAAGTCTGAGTCCAGACAAAGAAAACGCGTTCTTCGCCGACGGCGTGTACGACGGTATCTCCACCAAGCTGGCAAAAGTGGCCAACTTAAAAATTATCAGCCACAACAGCGTCGCGAAGTATCGCGGCACGCACAACGCACAGGAGATCGGGCGGGCATTAAACGTAGCGAATGTGCTCATCGGGAGCGTGCGAAGAGATGCCGGCAGGATTCATCTCAACGTCCAATACAACGCTCGCGTCTGGGCGAAGGAATACGATCGAGATCTGAATGATGTGTTCGCTCTCCAAACGCAGATCGCACAAAAAGTCGCAGATGAGCTGGGCGCCAAGGTTTCGTCGACCGAAAAAGCCGCCTTCGACGAGCCGCCGACTACGGATCTCATCGCCTACGACGCGTATTTGCGGGCCAAAGACCTGATCAATGGCATTCCGTTCAGCACGCGGGTAAAAGACGATTTACTTGAGGCCGTTCGACTCCTCGGCCAGGCTGTTGAGCGCGATCGCGTGTTCTTTGATGCTTATGCTCAGCTCGCGGGAGCGCATGACCGCATTTATTTCCTTGGTTTCGACCACACTGCTGGGCGTCTAAAATTATCTGAAGCGGCGATTCAATCGGTTCGCTATCTGCGCCGAGATTCTGGGGAGACTCACCTCGCTGTCGCGCAGCATCTGTATTGGGCCTATCAGAACTACGACAGTGCCCGCGAGGAACTCGCCACGGCCCGGCGCACATTGCCTAACGAGTCGCGGATTCCTCTGTTGGCCGGCTACATCGATCGAAGGGAGGGCCGTTGGGGGCAATCTCTTGATCAAATGAAGCAGGCGCTGGAATTGGACCCGCGCAATCTTTCGATACTCCAGCAAACCTCCCTTACTTACCAAGCCTTGGGGCGTTACAAAGAAACAATCGCGACTCTTGATAAGGTGTTGGCTATAGCGCCAAAAGATGTTGCTATCAAAGTGTGGCGCGCCTGGGTTGATCTTCAATGGCATTCCGACCCAACGCCGCTACATACGACAATTGATACGGCCCTCGTCCGAGATCCAAAGACGGCGCCCTTTATCGTTTTGCAATGGCTCGACCTTGCCTTTAGCGAGCGCGACGCGGCTGCCGCCGAGCGCGCGCTGGCAGCGATGCCCACCGGCGGGTGCTACGACGAAAACATCCCATTTCCTGACAGTTGGTGCCGTGGTCTTGCCGCCCGGATTCGCGGGGACGAACCGGCAGCTCGTGCCGCGTTTGCCAGCGCTCGACAGGAACTTGAGCAGATCATACGCGACCAACCCGATTACGCAGAGGCTCTTTGCGCGGTCGGTGTCGTTGACGCTGCTCTGGGCAATAAAGAAGACGCCATCCGCGAAGGCCATCGAGCGATCGAGTTGATCCCGGTCGGCAAAAACGCCATTGGCGGCGCGAGGTTGATTCAATACCTCGCGGTCATTTATGCGTCGACGGGCAATAAAGATGGAGCAATTGAACGATTGACTGAGGCAGCGAAGCTGCCAGGGAGCCATGTTACTTACGGCGATCTGCGTCTCAATCCGTTCTGGGATCCGTTGCGGGGCGACCCGCGGTTTGACGCGATCATCGCTTCCCTCGCGCCGAAATAAAATTCGGCACCGCGACACAGGCGCATATACACGGCTTCAAAAGGACTCGCACGAGGTGGTTCTTCGTCCCGGAGCGCTCGCGCCGGGACTTACCCGGCGTAACATTCTGCACACGAGAGTGACTGCCGATTGACCGGCACACTGGGTGAAATCCGGCATCACAATTTTGGTTTCTGCTTGACAGCTATTCAAGCCGCTTGTAGCGCGGCTTTATGAAAACCACCGAAGTTAAACCCACCATACGTATCGTCGCAGCAGCGCTGGTGACAGCAGCGGTTGTCGGAGTTAGCGCTCTGGCAATGCAAGCATCCACTCAGAACCAAAACTCTTTGGCTCCTTCCTTGAAGAGTATTCGAACTGATAAAGCCACATCGTTTTACGCCAACCGCGCCGCGCCAAATCGAACTTGGTTCGTCGAGCAGGTGCTATCGCCAGGCGAGAGCAAGGGGGCGACTGAGAACTTGAAGGTAATCACAGCGGCACTTTAAGCCTGCTGGTGCCCGACGAATAATGGTGAGGGGGCCCCGAAAGTGTTCGGGGCGGGGCGGTGTTGTGTATTAACGCATGACGGAACTTAGGTTTCGACTTTAGCGTAGCACGCTGGATTCCTGATAGCCAAAAGCTCTGCCTTTTGTAAAAATCTCCTGTAATGGCCCGGCTCCACGGGAATGCTTTAGAAGAAAACCAAGATAATGAAGACATTTCTCAGATTAAACCTTTCTTTTCTTCGTTGCCTTCTGTGAGCACTCCTCTGGAATTCACGATTAAGTAACATTCGAGTTTGGCAGGCGCAGCGAAAGAATCGCCAGCCCACCGGTCCGTCCCTCGAACTCGGACAAATGCATGCAAAGCGGATCTACGCGGCGTGGTTCGGAATACATTTTTTCCTGATAACGGCCGTTTGCCTGGCCGGAGTATTTTCTCTTGCCGCGGAAGGGGCCACCATCTTGCCGTCGAGCATCGACACGTATGCGCGCAAAGCCGAAATCACCATAGCGTGGCTATTGGGAAAACAGGCGAGCTCGTCGAATCGGGTCAAGCAGGTTATCGCCACGTATTTGCATGCTGCCGGAATTCAGGCGGGTTATACCTTTTTTGCTCCTAACGTTCCGAGCCACCACAGATTGAGCTTGGAATTCTTTTACGAAGACGGGCACGTGGAATACGAATCGCCGCATGTGCGGAGTAAAGCCGCTGCGCTTCGTCTGGACAGCTTGTTGGACAAGTTGCCCGAGGAACGTTACGAGCCAATCCGAGAGGTAATCCTTAAAATGCTCGCCTTGTCCGTCTGGCGGGAGCACCCGGACGTGAAAAGAGTTCGCGCAACTTTCGAAACTGTCCAGTTACCGAGCATCACTGAGTTCGAGCATGGGAAAGCTGAAACGCATGAACCAATGTTCAGCTTCGATTTCAGTCTCCGCGGGCAGGAACAGCAGTAGGCGATCATTAAGTGTCCTCACTGACTTCATATGCGGCAGTCAATGTGCAGCTCAATCGCCTGCGTCGGGGCTGGCAACGTTTTGTCGGTTTCATATTCCCATCTGAAACTGACACTTGGCTCACGGTGTTTCGGATAGGTTTGGGTCTGCAAATTACTTTCTATGCGCTGTTTCTAAGAAGCGACTGGCATTATCTGTTCGCCAGCAGTGGCAAGGGTCTCGTTGGTCGAGAACTGGGCGAAGCGATTAGCTCTTTCGATAGTCCCCTGATCCCGAAGTTTGGCTGGTTGATTGCTGTCGGCCGCAACCTCAACATGAGCGAAGAAACAGTGCTTACAGTTGCCTGGGTAAGCTTGCTGTCCGCCGGTTGTCTTTTGTTGTTCGGTCTATTATCTCGCCCAGCAGCGATCGTCGCATGGTTCATCCACCTATGTGCCGCCGAAAGCGGAGGATTGCTCGCCTATGGGGCCGACAATTTTATGACAACGGCGCTGTTCTACCTCATGTTATCTCCACTGCCAGACCGTTACTCTTTTGATCACTGGGTAGCAAAAACAAAACCGAAGAACCCACAGGCGTTGGGATTTTGGCGACGAGTATTACAGGTGCACCTCTGCTTTGTTTACTTCATTGGCGGCGTGGCAAAATTTCTTGGCAACGGCTGGTGGGACGGCTCCAATCTCTGGCGCTCGCTGATCCGCCCGCGCTTTAACGTTGTCTCGCCGGATCTTTTGGTTCACTTCAGATACGTTCTGCCTCTTCTCGGCATTTCGATTTGTCTGCTCGAGGTGAGTTACCCAGTCTTCATTTGGTTGAAAAGGACGCGCCGGATTTGGCTTGGTTGTATTTTGGCGATGCATGCCGCCATAGGATTGATGATGGGACTGTACCTCTTCGCGCTTATTATGATTGTCGTGAAGCCTTCGGCGTTCCAGCACGGCCAGCAGAGCACAGGCGACTTGAATGCCTGCCGAGGAATAAAGATTCACACCAAGCTACCGGGTTCGGAACCCGATGAACACGGTCCTCAAGTCTTGACACGTTGGTCCAAATCGGCGCAAGATCGGCCGCTTAAGCGAACGCCATATGAATCCGATGTTGTTTCTCGAAACGTTTTCCTCTGCGCCGATGTAATTTTCATCACGAGTTGTGGCACGGCAACGTTTACCAAACCGGACGCGATGCCATGATCGAAAGCCTGCGCAATTTTGAACTCGCCTTTATCGACGAGTTTGCTGTGCCTGGCAAAAAATTCACTGCCGCTGCGTTCAACGCGAAGGTGAACGAAGGCAACGCAAAATTTCAGCAGGCCATCGCCGATGAGAAATTCACCGCGCGTCGTCCGGTCCTCGGGAATCTGAAAGGACAGTTCGACGCTGATGCTGCGCATCTGCGAAGTAAAGCCAGCCGTGGTAAAATCACTCCAGCGCTGGGAACCGAGATGAAGAACGACATCAACAAGACTTACGATCATGCCCTCGGTCGGTAAGCCAAACGCAGGAAGCCTTCCGGGAAAACCTCCGGCAAGACTTCGAGGAAAAAATCGGAGCTCGACTCGGCACTTGGTCAGATCAGCGACGAATCGGTCGCCGAAACGAATGAAGGATTTCAGGATTTGCTCGCGCAGGCTAAAGGCGACACTAGCGAGCTCGTCCGGCAAAATGCAGAGGAACTCGAACGACGTCTCGTCCTTCTAAAAAGCGAAAGATCGACAAGGAGGACTTCAATTTCCTCGTAGAAAACCAAGAGCGCGATCTTCCGGTTTTCATCGATAGCCAGCCGGCACAGGCGCAGAACGCGCTGAGAAACTGACGCTCCGTGTGCTGGAGATAGCTGCGAAGGTGGCGATCGCATTGATTTAGCCGTCACGGCTGATGCGCTGAGGACAGCGCACGCTACAGCTCGCATCACCGCATTGAGCGGGAAGGCTTCATGAGCTCGCGCAATCGATCATGTGGGAGCGCTTCGACGTAGTGATTGTCGCGGCCGGTCATGGAATGATTGTCGACCAGTGCATTGATGACCGCTTCCTCAGTGGCCTGGACCGCGCCTGCGAAAAGTGGATCCATCAGATCATTCGGAATTGTTTGAACGGTGTGCGTCACCTGATCCGGATTCGCGACGTTTGGATTTGCCGTTGAAAAGGCGATAAACAAATCCCCGGAGCCGTTTCCGGACACCGTTCCCGTTCGCGCAAGGCCAAGGGACACGCGCCTTGCCAGCCGTTTTAGTTGGTTAGGCAAGAGGGGTGCATCGGTCGCCACGACAGCGATGCACGAGCCGCTCTCTTGTTTGTAAACTTCGCCGGCAATTTCTTTGCCCACCGGCACGCCTGCGATCATGAGCTGCGACCGTCGGCCGAAATTCGCCTGTAGAAACACGCCGACTACAAAGGTTCGCGGTGGAGCGTCTTTTGAAATGCGAATGTCAATCTGGCGCGAGGCCGTTCCGTTTCCGCCTTTAAATTCGTAGCAGATCATCCCCGTTCCGCCGCCGACGCTCCCTTCTTCAATTAAGCCGTCATGCGCAGTGTCGAGCGCACGAAACACGTCTTCGGGTTTCACGTGAAAACCATTGATGTCGTTGAGCCAGCCATCCCAAGTTTCGGCGACGACGGGCAAACTCCACCAGTATCCGGTAGTGTCGGGCGCGCCGTGTTTAATTCGCCAGGCGATGACAGCGTCACGCGCGATACCGACGCTATGCGTGTTCGTAATCACGATTGGTCCTTCCAAAAACCCGCTTTCGTCTACCCACGCTGTGCCGGTCATCTCGCCGTTGCCATTCAAGCTGAAATAGCCGGCGTAAACCGGGTCGTTGATAGAATCACGTCCACGCGGAATGATTGCGGTAACGCCCGTGCGCACCGGGCCCTTGCCAATTTCCAGTTTTCCGTCGCCACTGATTAGGGTCGTGTAGCCGACCTCCACGCCGGGGATATCCGTGATCGAATTGAGTTTCCCCGGCGTGCCATCGAACGGTACACCGAGATCGCGCGCGCGAACAACTTTGACGGCGGCGAGCTGTTGGACCGACGGCTGGGATTTAATCGGCTCACGCGCGGAGACATTGATCACGACTGCCAGCGAGAGCAGGAGAAAGACAATCGGTTTTATTTCTTTGTCCATTTTTCCTCCGCAAATGTCTTCCACTGGCCGTTCTCTTCCTGACGAATCAGCGACGTCCAACTTTTCATCTCTGGATCGAACCCGAAATTGTTCGTCAACGAGCCCTCCTTGGAATCGAACCGAAATTCGATGCCGAGCAGCTTCGGATCAAGCTTCCCGTGACCGACTCCAGAGTAGTGGCCCCCAAAAATATCAACCCAATGACACACGTAGCTTTTGGCGGCGTCATCAAATCCGATGAACACAAGCGCTTCGTATTCCCGTCCTTTTTCGCCGGCGCCGTAATGAAGTTGAATGAATTGGTGTTTCAGCACCCACTCGCCGCGCACAGTACTTTCAATCGTGCGGCCGTTGCTCATTTTGCGGGTAACGCTCCAGTCGCCGACGAGATTATCGAGAAACGGATCCTTAAGCGCCGGCGGAGGGCCAGCGGCAACCAGGATAGCGGTGCCGAACACAAGCAGGACGATTGCCGATCTCGATGTGGTAAACATGGGAAATTAGGTTCGCAGATGGTTTGCCATTTTCGCCCGGCAATCAACGCATTTAGAAATCGAAAGCCATTCTTTGCTTTCATTCAGACCGGAGCTAACCTCAAAGGTCATGCGCAGAGCCGGCCTGAGTGCTTTGTTAATTGTCTGTCTCGTTACGTTTCTCTGCCCTGAAGTGGCGAAAGCGAACGTGATCACGGTGACGAAAGCACCCGATTGCTGCTCCAAAATGGCAGGGTGCAAAATGACCGATGAACAGAGTTCGCATCATGATTCATGCGGGCACGAATCGCAGCCCAGCTGTTGCACCGTTTCGTGCTCGACGCTGATTCTTTTCTGCCCGATCTCAGACCGCTTCTCTGCTCCGCGTTTTAACGGCCACACTTTTGGGATCGACGACGCAACCGCGTCTGCACGAATCGAACGGCCGCCGACTCCGCCGCCGCGGATTTGATTGTCTCTCATAGCGTTCGGCTCGGCGCAAAACACGCGCGCACTGCGTGCGAGTTCACGCAGCCGAGGATTCACGAAATCTCAACAGGAGAGAATCATGAAATATCTGCTCTTGATTGCAGCAATTATGACGCTGACTAGCGCGAGGACGATCTCGTCCAATGACGCAGACTGCTGCGGTGGCGGCGCCTGCTGTCCCGGCGCTTGTTGCATGACAATGACCCGATAATTCGGGCAGTTTGGCAAAGGGCCCCGCCGGGAAACTGGCGGGGCCTCTTTTTGTATTCTTTACGGAGCTGTCACGTTGAGCGAAGCGCTGCAAGGAAAAACGAAGCATGAATCCAGGCTTTCACCATCTCGGATTGTCTTCATTGGGGAAGCGACTTGGAAAAATCAGAGATTCTTCGCTTCCCTCAGAGTGACATTTTTGAGAAAGCTTCTAGACTTGACGAAGTGAATTACGAGGTTTTCGCGAGAAAGTATCGGCCGCAGACGTTTGACGATTTGGTCGGCCAGACTCACGTCTCTCGCACGTTGAAAAATGCGGTGGCGCAGAACCGGCTGGCGCACGCTTATCTGTTTGTTGGCCCGCGCGGAGTTGGCAAAACTTCGACGGCACGAATTTTGGCAAAGTCGCTCAACTGCATCAAGGGCCCCACGATTACGCCGTGCGGAGTGTGCGACAACTGTCGCGAGATCGCCGGCGGCAACAGTCTCGACGTGATCGAAATCGATGGCGCGAGCAACAACAGCGTCGAGGACGTGCGCCAGTTGCGCGAGAACGTTCGGTATGCGCCTGCCAAAGGCCGCTACAAAATCTATCTCATCGACGAGGTACACATGCTTTCGTCGGCCGCGTTCAACGCGCTTTTAAAGACATTGGAAGAGCCGCCGGAGCACGTGAAATTCATTTTTGCTACAACCGAGCCGCAGAAAGTTCTGGCAACCATCCTCAGCCGTTGCCAGCGATTCGATCTGCATCGCATCCCGGCGAATCTGATCGCACAGCACCTACAATTCATCGCGACGAAAGAGAAGATCACGCTGCAACCTGCGGCCGCACACGCGATCGCACGCGGCGCAGAGGGCGGCCTGCGCGATGCAGAGTCGATGCTCGATCAGCTCGTTGCCTTTTGCGGAGAAAAAATAACTGAGAGCGATGTGCTCAATGTTTTCGGATTCACCAGCGAACAAACAGTAAGCGATTTAACAGGACGGATTTTGCGCGGCGAAACACCGGAAGCAATCGATCTGCTGCACGAGCAATGCGAAGCCGGCAAAGATATGATGCGGCTTATGGCTGACCTTATCGCTTATCTGCGCGATCTGCTCGTGTTCAAAGCCAAACCCGATGCGCTGAACGAAGACGTTGATTCTGAGGTTCAACAATCGCTGGCAGCATACGCGGAACTGATTTCCATTGATCGTTTGCTCGAGCTCATCGATCAATTCGCCGCCGCAGAAGGGCGAATGAAATGGGCGCCTAACAAGAAGCTCCACTTCGAAGTTGCCATCATCAAGGCGATCCAGAGTCTCGGACAAGCGACACTCGATGAGGTGATCGAGAAATTAGGCGAGCTTCGCGACGGTGGCGGCAGCTCGTCAAGGAAATCTGCCCCTGTGGCGGCAGGCGTGTCGCCTACTCCTCGGACCCGTGCAGCCGGCACGGCTGCCACTACAGAAGCGCGTGTCGAGGAAAAGAGCGCCACAGTCGAGCCTCAAAAAGTTTGGCAAGCCGTTCTTGCGACAATTCCAGCACAGAAGGGCTTCGTGCGAAATTCAGCTTCGGCAGCCCACGTTCTTGGAATCGAAGGGCGCAATTTTAAGCTCGGCTTCGCGGCTGCCGACAAGGCCGCGATGGATATTTTGGGCACACAAGCGAATCGCAAGTTCGTTGAGACTCTGCTGCATGAAATCACCGGGAACGATTGGATTTTGAAGCTGACCGTGAATGAAGAACTCGCTTCGAGGAGCTCAGTAGTTCCGGAACATTCTCCCTCTCATTTCAACAACGAACCATTAATCCAGGAAGCCATCGAACTATTCAACGCTCGGGTCAGTCAAGAAAGGTAGGGCGTGACCGCCGGGCGCGCCGCACCAAGGAGCTTATGAATCTAAACAAACTGATGAAGCAGGCGCAGAAGATGCAGGAGCAAATGGCCAAGACTCAGGCCGAGCTTGAGCAAAAAACTGTCGAAGTGAGCGCGGGCGGCGGGAAAGTGAAAGTCACGGCAAACGGCGCTGGCGACGTCATTGCGATCAAGATCGACAAGGAAGTTGTCGATCCGAACGACGTGGAATTTCTCGAGGAAATGGTGCTAAGTGCGGTGAAGCAAGCGATCGAGCAGGGTAAAGCGCTGGCGCAATCCGAGATGACGAAAATCACCGGCGGGCTCGGTGGCATGGCAATACCGGGGCTGCAGTAATGGCGACGCTGTAGAGGCGCTTGTGCCAAGCGCCTGATCATCGGTCCGGCGTTTGACACAAACGCCGCTACGCTCACCGAATTTCACTCGCGCCGAAGTAGGGCTGTAATTTTTCCGGAATGCGCACCGAGCCATTCGGCTGCTGATAACTCTCGATCAACGCAGCAAACAATCTCGGCAACGCCAGACCCGAACCATTCAACGTGTGGCAGAGGCGGTTTTTCCCGTCGCGATCTTTGAACCGCAGCTGCATCCGGCGGGCCTGGAAATCTTCAAAGTTCGAGCAGCTCGAGACTTCTAGAAACGCATTCTGTCCCGGTGACCAGACTTCGATATCGTACGTTTTGGCTGAGCCGAAACCCAAATCAGCCGTGCACAGCTCAATCAGTCGATAATGCAACCCCAGCAGTTGCAACACTCGTTCTGCATCCGCAATGAGCGATTCAAGTTCTTCGTACGATTTTTCCGACGCAACGAGTTTCACCAATTCGACTTTGTCGAATTGGTGCACACGAATGATGCCACGCGTGTCGCGCCCGGCAGCACCGGCTTCGCGCCGGAAACAGGGCGTATAAGCGATGAATTTTTTCGGAAGATCGTCAACACTCAGGATCTCCTCGCGATGAAGATTTGTTAATTGCACTTCCGCTGTTGGCGCGAGAAAGAGCTGATTGTCCTCCAAGCCGTACATATCGGCCTCAAACTTCGGAAGCTGTGACGTGCCGATCATGCAATCGCGCCGAACTACGAACGGCGGACTAACTTGAAAATACCCATGCTCGCGCGTGTGGAGGTCGATCATGAAACTGATCAACGCGCGTTCGAGCTTAGCGCCTGCGCCGGTAAAACAAATGAAACCGCTTCCGCTCAGTTTCGCGGCCCATTCGAGATTGAAGAGATTCAATCTCGTTCCGAGCGCAACGTGGTCGGCAGCATTGGTTAACTGCGGCTTCTCGCCCCAACTGCGGACGACTCTATTTGCGCCGGGATCTTTCCCAACAGGAACGCTCGCATGCGGAACATTTGGAATATCCAGGAGCAAGTTGCGCTGCTCTTCGTCGACCGCGTTGACCCGCTGTGTTAAACCGGCGATTTGCTCCCCGATCTTTCGCACCTCGGCTTCAAGCTCTTCGCTCGATTCCTTACGCAAACGTCGCGCGCCGATCTCCTTGCTCAGACGGTTGCGCTCCGATTGTAGCCGTTGCAGCTCAGTCTCGCTCTTGCGCCGCTCGGCGTCGATTCGCAATACCTCGTCGATCTTTGCCTCATCTCCTCCGCCGCGCGTCGCCAGGCGCTCACGGACGAAATCCGGTTTCTCGCGAATCAGACGGATGTCGAGCATGGCGCAGATTGTAAAGTTCGGGGTCGTCGGCGGCAAATGCGACTGGGTAACGCATGCCTCTGGCCTGTTGGCTTCGGGGCGTCGCGTCCAAACGAACTTCTCTTGAAGCTCAGTTCTTCGAGAGCAATCAGCGCTTTCAGAAAGTTCGCGATCGCGAGGACGCGCTCGCCAGCACGCGTGAGGCGTGCACTACCCGGAAATGCGAATATGGGTCATTGCGTGACATTAAC
>QHQV01000085.1 GCA_003219945.1 Verrucomicrobiota bacterium
AAATAGAGACGCTCACCGAATTTGTCGCCGCGTTGCGGCAGCAAACTGAAATCGTCCGGAAGAATATCATTATAGGCCAACTCGGCGCCGACGGGTGTGTAAACGGCAATTGCGGAAGCACGCGCTGTTTTCCGTGCGTCGCCCACAGCGCGATGGCTACAGGCACTTGAAATCGCAGCTGCTGTGTCCCGCAGAAAACATCTGTTCAGTTCCGCGGCTTCCTCCGGCGTTAGTGGCGGGACCATTCGTGTTTTCACTCGTCCGGCTAGTGGCGCTTTAGTCATAACCCCCAATGCGCAAAGACCCCGCGCGCGGCGATTGGGAAGATTTGGATCGAGAACAAGAAACGATTTCATCCGCTAACGAGAATGTTTTTCACACCGCAAGAAGATGATTTGAATTTTCCTTTTACAAGATTTCTTCTTCTAAGCTGAGTGAATAACCCGAATTTGTCTCGGCGGCTGCCCTCGCAAATTCGGGTGTAAAAGAGCTGTTGATAATATCTGTGCGCTAGAGCGACAAATGTTCGTTGTCGAAACGGACTGCCACTTATTACAGGTTATTCAAACTTATTAGCGAATTGCTCGAAGATGCTTTAACAAAGTCGGAATGAGCAAAATTTTGCACGCCGTACTGATTTCGGGTTTGCTTGTTTTGCTCTGTGGGGCATCCGTCGCTGCGGATGCCGCCCCGCCCAACAAGCCAGCATCTGACACAGACGCCCTACAACTTTGGCAAATCCAGCGAACGCTCGCGTCAAAGAAGTACGTCGACTTAACGCACGAGTTTGCGCCGGGAATTCCGCGATGGCCCGGTTTTCCGGATGAAACGCGTAAAACAATTTACTGGTACGATCCGCCAAAGGACGTATCCGCCGCCGCGGACAAGCGTCCTGAGACGATGGGCTCCGGTTTTTTCTCGGAACTCTTCACGCACGTCGGTCAATGGGGAACGCACGTTGATCCGCCGGCGCATTTTATCAGAGGTCTGCGCACTGTTGACCAGATCGATCCGAAAGAAATGATTCTGCCGCTGGTCGTTATCGATGTGCATGAGGAAGCAGCGAAAAATCCTGATTACACGCTCTCCCTTGATCGCGTGAAAAAGTGGGAGAAAGATCATGGCCAAATTCCCGCCGGTGCCTTTGTGGCGATGCGCACTGATTGGTCGAAGCGGTGGCCTGACGCTGCGAAAATGGAAAACAAAGATGCAAAGGGTGTCGTGCATTATCCCGGCTGGAGCCTGCCAGTGCTGAAATATCTCTACGAAGGCCGCAAGATCACTGCGTCGGGCCACGAAACCACCGACACCGATCCGGGCCTCGCCACGAGTAAAGAGGATTACTCGCTGGAGACTTACATCCTGAGCACGAACCATTATCAGATCGAGTTGCTCACGAATCTTGATCAGCTTCCTGAAGCCGGAGCGCTAGTCGTGGTCAGTTTTCCCAAACCGAAAGGCGGATCCGGTTTTCCCGCACGGGTATTTGCGATCGTGCCGTAAAGCCAACGCATTGCTGCACGCCAAAATCGCGCTCGACTCAGCCAATGCGCTGCGGCGAAAATCTACACATGAGACTCCCTGCTTTGGCCATGGCCCTTGTGCTCGCGACGAATGCCTTCGGCCAGCCGAAACCAGAGTCCACTCCTGGCGACACCGGCAGCGATTTGCTTCGGAAAAAGCTTGAGACCCGTATCCGCGACATCGCCGACAAGTTTGATGGCGTGATGGGTGTAGCCATTCTCGATCTGACCGATGGCCAGATTTTTTCGCTTAACGCCGATCGCGTTTTTCCGACTGCGAGCTCAATCAAAATCGCGGTCCTCGTGGAGCTGTATCGTCAGGACCAGGAGACGCGCTCGGGCGCGAAAGGGAAAGCGAGATTAGACGACACATACACCTTCGATCCCAAAGACCTGGTCGAGGACAGCCGAATCATGGCCGGTCCCACTGCGGGCGTGACGCATGTCACCAATCGCGATCTGGCGCAGTTTATGGTTGCTGTGAGCGACAACGCTGCTGCGAACATTCTCATCGACCGCGTCGGCAAAGATAATGTAAATGCGACGCTTCGCGCTCTTGGGCTCTCGAAAACAATGTTGCGCCGGAAAATGGTCGACATCGCCGCAGCTCGTCGCGGCGATGAAAACGTTGCGACACCGGAGGAAATGGGTCCGGCTGTTGGAAGCGATTTACAAAGGGAAGGTACTTAACAACGAAGCAACCGCGGCCCTCACAAAACAGCTTTCCACGTTAAAGCAGAGTTATATCCCATGGCTTCTGCCGGAGAATGTTCAGGTAGCGAACAAGCCCGGAGAATTAAAAGCAGTGCGAACCGATTCAGGGATCGTTTTCGCAGCAAACCGGCCGTTTGCGATCTGCGTAATGAGTGCTTACGATCGCGACGAGCGCGCGGCCGAGCGCGCCATCAGCGAAGTTGCTCTCGAAGCGTATCGCTATTTTGAAATGCGCGGCAAAACGTCGGAGTATGGACGCGCGTTGCCACAAGCGGAGAAGCGGTAGAACAAAGAGACGCAGAAGATAATTCGGTTTGTTCATGTTTCGCCTGGCATTTGGCAGCTTACGGGCGATATGTCCCAGCTATCCAGCCCGGGATACGAACGAATCATTCATCGCGTCGCGCGCGAAGTGGATGTAGCGGGTTATCGTCGACAACGCGCCAAGCGCAAAGCGAAATGCTTCCGAGCGTGTGTGAAACTCAAATGCGGTGCTGAAACCATTTCGTTGTTCCACAACAGTAGATCCGGATATCGAGCTCAGTACTATTCGTCAGTTGCTAGCGGTGAAAAGGCAAATCGATTTGCATTGGCAGTTCTGGTGCCGCGCATAGGTGAGTTGCTTAGAGGGAAGGAGAAGCGCGGCTGTTCGTGGCCGTGGATGGAGAAGTCGCTATTGGACGCTGCAGCAAAGATATGGATTCATCAGGGCGCTTGGCTGCGTGCCAATGCGCGACGGGAACGAAGGCTTTTCGTGAAACGCTGGCTCAAAGCGCAATCTGATAAGGATAAAGACCGACGCAAGAAAGCCCGATGGTCGATGCTTACTCCATCTTCGGAAGTCTGCTTGGAACTCAAAGGCGGATTTGTTTCGCTCTCAGGTGTGCCAGCCGGTTCGTTCAAAGAAACCCGATCACGAGAATTACATGAGCTGGGTTTCACCTAGCGCTAGCGGGTGCGGAACGCGCTGACGAGATAACTGTGTTAGTTGTCGTTCCAAGCTTAAAGCAACTGATATGGATCAACGTCGACAGCTACGGTGACGTCTTCGGGGAAGGGCAGTTTGTCGAGAGTTTCGCGGACGAGACGGCTCAGGCGCATGATGGCTTCGCCGCGGATCAAAATGTGGAAACGGAATTGGCCTTGTAGTTTTTCCAGCGGTGCTGGAGTTGCATCGCCCAACGTGAACTCTTTCGGCAGCGCTTCGCTCAGGCGGCGTTTTAAGGTTTCGGCCGAAAGTTTGGCGCGGCCTTCGTGCGCAGAGCGCACGGTCATCAGGATCGCATGTTTGAATGGCGGGAAATCGCAGCGTTCGCGAAACTCGAGCTCCTGCTGGAAATATCCTGCGAAATCATGGTGCCGCGCAAATTGAATCGAGGGACTGAACGGTGTGTACGTTTGCACGAAAACTTCGCCGGCTGTCTCGCCGCGTCCGGCACGTCCTGCCACCTGGGTGAGAAGTTGGAACGTGCGTTCGCCTGCGCGGAAATCGGGAAGATGCAGGGCTAGATCGGCATTGATGATACCGACAAGCGTTACGTTTGGAAAATGCAGGCCTTTCGCGATCATTTGTGTGCCGACGAGAATGTCGATCTTGCCCGTGCGAAAATTTCGCAGCGTTTCGCGATACGCTTCTTTGCGCGTCATCGAATCCGCGTCCATGCGGCGCACCACCGCTTTGGGGAAAATTTGGGCAACGGTTGATTCCACTTTCTCAGTGCCGAAGCCGTGATAAATCAGCGCGTCTTGTCCGCAGGCCGGACATTTGTTGGGAACAGCGGCGCTGTGCCCGCACAAATGACAACTCAATCGGCCGGCGACCGCTGGATGCCGATGGAACGTGAGCGCAACACTGCAATTCGGACAATTTCGGGCTTCACCACAATTGCTGCACAACAGCGACGTGGAGAACCCGCGCCGGTTCAAAAACAGAATTGTTTGCTCGCGTTTCTCCAATCTGTCGGCAATGGCTTGCGACAATCTTTCTGACACAATGGTGGCTTTCTTTTCCCTTCGCTGTTCCTGGCGCAGATCGACAACGCGCATGAGCGGCATCTGCTTTTGGTCCACACGCTGCGTAAGGGTAATGAGCCGGTACTTTCCGATCGTAGCATTGTGATAACTCTCCAGCGACGGCGTTGCGCTGCCTAAAACGACGACGCATTTTTCGATTTTCGCGCGGA
Organism: Verrucomicrobiota bacterium; assembly: GCA_003219945.1. Taxonomy (GTDB): domain Bacteria; phylum Verrucomicrobiota; class Verrucomicrobiia; order Chthoniobacterales; family UBA10450; genus Udaeobacter. The sequence goes on from QHQV01000085.1 coordinate 4,421, forward strand.
CCACTGCGAGATCGCGCGCGTGATATCGCGGCGCTTCTTCCTGTTTGTAAGTTGTTTCGTGTTCTTCATCGACAACGATGAGCCCGAGGTTCTTCAGCGGCGCGAACACTGCGCTGCGCGCGCCGATCACGATGCGGGCGCGGCCGGAATGAATCTTGTGCCATTCGTCGTGGCGTTCGCCCTCGGACAGATGACTGTGCAAAACAGCGACGGCATCCTGCGCCTCGGCGAAACGGCCTTTGAAGCGTTCCACCGTTTGCGGCGTAAGCGAGATTTCGGGAACGAGAACAATTGCCGTGCGTCCGCGGTCGAGCGCTGCGCAGATGGCCTGCAGATAAATTTCCGTTTTGCCGGAACCCGTGACGCCGTGGAGTAAAATCGGACGTGCGTTCTCAGGTGCTTGGAGCGCTTGCTCGATTTCGTTTAATGCGTGCGTTTGCTCCTCGTTCAGAACGAGATTCGAGGTTGCGATGAATTGTTCGTCGCCATGCGGATCGCGCACCACTGCTTCTTCGCGCAGTTCGGCGAGACCGCGCTTTACTAGTGCGCGCAACGTCTGGTTATCGAGCGAGGTTTGCCGAAGCAGTTCCGCCGCGCGTACCGGCTTTTCCAGCTTGGCGATCGCTTCCAACAACTCGGCCTGCCTTGGCGCGCGTCTTCGCAATTTTTCCATTTCGCCTTGGTCGACGTTGCTCGCGGGTTGCACAAACAACTGCTTTTTCCAGCCGACTTCCGCGCGCCGGATCACTTGCGGAAGCACACTGCGCATCACCGCTTCGATCGGACAGCAATAATACGTGCCGATCCACCTTGCGAGTTCGAGCAACTGTTCGCTCAAGATCGGTGCGTCCCCGACAATGGCTTCGATTGACCGGATGCCTTTGACTTCGCTTTGCTCGGGGACCGCAACGACGGTTGCCAGCGCCGATTTATCCCGGAACGGCACCCGCACGCGGGAACCCACTCCGACGCGATCGGCTAAATTTTCCGGCACCGAATAATCGAGCTCGCGATGGATTGCCCGATCAACAATGACGCGAACGTAGCGCGTCCCATCCTCATGATTCATGCTCGTGCTCGTGCCCGTAATTTTGTAATCGGCTATTGTAGCACGAGTTGAATGATACAATTCCTGTTCAAACTGGTTCTCTGCGTGTTGCTGGCAATCGCTGCGGCATTTGCTTATCTCGCAGTTAAATCGGGTGATCCGCTGTACATATTTTACGAATGGATGAGTCCGGCCCGGTTTCATCGGTACGACCGGCTCATCCGGAGCGTTGCGTTGGAACATCATCTCGATCCGATGCTGGTGAAAGCCGTCGTCTGGCGCGAGAGCCGGTTCGATTCAAAGAAACATGGCAGCCATGGAGAGCGCGGACTGATGCAGGTGAGCGAACGAGCGGCCAACGAATGGGCGCGCGAAAACAAGGTCGCCGGTTTCAAGCCGGATCAACTTTTCGAACCAAAGACAAATCTAGAAGCGGGCAGCTGGTATTTGCATCGGGCCATGGAACACTGGACCCATCAGTCTGATCCAATTCCTTTCGCGTTGGCGGAGTACAACGCTGGCGCCAGTCGCGCCCAGCGTTGGAGCGGTGGAAATGACGTTGCCGAGATACCGGAACGTCAGTTTGTTCAAAAGATCGATTTCCCCGCAACGCGTAGATACGTCGAATCGATTATCGACCGCTACAAATTCTATCAACGCCGCGGGCGGATGTGAGGAGAGACAGCGTGCAGATCAGATCATGGCAGTCGGTGTCGTCGCGTTTTTCGAGTTGTGCAGTAACAATGTCTAACTAGAGTTTGCGACCTTCGTTGAGGGCGATATGCGACGCGAGTTTTACATAAGAACTTCAGGTCTTGTTTGCGCTCTCCTGGGACTCGCTGTTGCAGGCGGCATTAGATTGTCAGGGCAGACGGCTCCTCCGGAGGCAGAGCGATTCGAAGCGGGAGCAGGCGTGCATCGGGCGCACGCTCAGCCGGAAAGCTTGTTTCAGCTTCCAAACACGAACGAGCTCTCACCGCAGCCTGAACCTGTTTCGCCACCACCGCCGACGCGCAGCAGCTTTATGGCGACCTGGGAACCGGCAAGCGGCGCGAAAGGCTACCTGCTCGATGTTTCCACCAACAGCGCGTTCGACAGTTATGTCGATGGTTACCACAACTTAGATGTCGGTGACGCGACCGGACGCGTGGTGACTGGACTGAACCGGGGCACAACGTATTACTACCGCGTTCGCGCCTACGATGTGACGGGCGTAGCGGGTTATGCCGAAACCCTGGCGACTACTACCGAGCCTACCACTGGGCTGACGATTCATGCGACATTTGACAGTTCGATCGCAAACAACCCGAATTCGGCGGCGATTCAGGCGATGATTAGCCGAGCCATTTCATTTCACGAATCATTATTCACAGATCCGATTACAATTCAGATTCGTTTCCGCTATTCCACGACTACTCCTGACGGGATGACTCTACCAATGGGGACACTCGCGCAAACTGATTTCGTGGTTTATCAGATTCCATGGGGCAGTTACATCAGTGCGCTGAGAGCGGATGCAACGAGCAGCAACGACACCCAGGCGAATGCAAGTCTGCCAAGCACCGCTCTCTCACCTAACGTCCAGCCGGCCAGCGCCGCCGGCAGGGCAGTGGGACTGAACACGCGGCCAGCAATGTTTGCAGACGGTAGCGTTGGGCAGGGCGGGCCGTATGACGCTATCGTGACCCTCAATTCTGCAGCGCCATATCAGTTCAGCCGGCCTCCCGCCGCAGGCAACTTCGACGCTCAGCGTTCGACGGAACACGAAGTTGACGAGGCGATCGGTTTGGGTTCGCGCCTCGGGGGAAATGGCAGCGACGTTCGGCCTCAGGACTTGTTCAGTTGGTCTTCGCCTGGCCACAGAAGCATTAGTAGTTCCGGCACCCGCTATTTCTCGATCAACGGTGGCGTGACGAACATTGTGAATTTCAATCAGGACTCGCATGGCGACTTTGGTGATTGGCTTAGTGGGGCTTGCCCTCAGACGCATCCATACGTGCAAAATGCTTTTGGCTGTGCCGGACAGGATTCCGACATCTCGGCGACATCACCTGAAGGAATTAATCTCGATGTCATCGGCTATGATCTAACTCAGGCAACAAATCTGAGTAACATCAGCACCCGCAGCTTTGTTCAAACGGGTGAGCATGTGATGATTGGTGGTTTTATTGTTCAAGGCAGTGGCCCAAAGAGGGTAATCATTCGTGCCATTGGCCCTGAGCTCACGCAGTTTGGGATCCCCGATGCCTTAGCCAATCCGACATTGGA
>QHQV01000086.1 GCA_003219945.1 Verrucomicrobiota bacterium
AGCGCAAAGGTGAGCACGAAGAATATTCCTGCCAGCCACGTGGTGAACTTCACCAGCACGTTCGTGGTCTGTGCGCCGAAAATGTTCTCCGTGACTCCCGCGCCAAATGCTGCGCCGAGACCTTCACTTTTTGGTCGCTGCATCAGGATGACAAGCACCATCAGTGCGGCGACTAGCACGAAAAGCACCAGGCAAAAGCTGATCAGCAGATTCATTGGGAGGCGAAATATGACTGGTAAATACCGAATGTCGAATGGCTCTGCCGCGGAAATCGTTTAATCGTGAATCGTGGAATGGAAATCCAATTGTAATAATTTAACGAATCACGCCGGCTTGATCATTCCTGATTTTTGATCTCATCCCAAATCGGATCCAACTCGCCCAATTCCGCTTCGCCGAGTTTCCTACCGCGCGCTTTGAGTTCGTCCTCCAGTCGATTAAAACGCGCAATGAATTTGTCTGTGGCAGATTGCAATGCGCTTTCGGCGTCGACTTTGGACTTCCGCGTCAGGTTTACAACGGCGAACAGCAGATCGCCAATCTCGTCTTCGATCATTTCCTGTTTTCCTGACTGGATCGCCTCTTTTGTCTCACGAAGCTCTTCGTCCACCTTAGCCATCACATCGCGCAGTGCTGTCCAATCGAAATTCACCCGAGCCGCTTTGCATTGCGCCTTTTGCGCGCGCACCAGCGCGGGCAATGCTTTCGGCACACTCGCCAGGTAATGTAAGTCGGCTTTTTTCTCTTCGCGCTTGATCGCTTCCCATTGTTTGAGCACGGCGCCGGCGTCGCTAGCTTCGCTCGTGCCGAACACATGCGGATGCCGCCGGATTAGTTTGTCCGACACCTGCTCAATCACCTCCGCAATGTCGAAGCGGCCGATTTCGCGCGCGATTTGAGCATGCATCACCACGAGCAACAAAAGATCGCCGAGTTCCTCGCGAAAATGCGCATGGTCCTGAGCCCGCGCCGCCTCGGCCGTTTCGTATGCCTCCTCGATGAGCGCTGGCACCAACGATTCGTTGGTTTGCTCACGATCCCACGGACAACCACCGGGACCGCGAAGTTTCGCGACAATGTCGCAGAGTTTCGCGAAATCATCGGTGATTTGTGGTCGATGATCAGGCATAAGGAACCTCTTCGATTGTACAGATCTTCACTGAGCACGGATTTAGCGGGAATCCAGTGCCGGCTTACAACGATCGCACTTTGTTTTTGAGCGATAATGTGCATTAAGAGCTGCACATTCCTCGACAACCCGATCAGACTGACGATTTTGACGCCTCGGCCACTGATCGATGGCCACTAACCAGTCTCAGTATCGGCCTTGTGTGGCGTCGCGGATTGTCTGTTGACGAATCGTTTTTAGTTTTTGGTACTGCTCAGGGGACAGGATCGCTTTCATCTGCGGATCCGTCTGCTGATGAATTGCCCTGATTTGTTGAATTTTCTGCACTTTTGAAAGCGAATTGTCGTTCTTGATGGCATTCACTTTTGGTGCTTCGGCGGCAAGAATCGGCAGGATTTTCTCCTTTTGTTGAGGCGTGAGGTTAAGCTGTTGTGCTATCGCCTGAGCCTTTGACATCGCACCCCCTTTTTGAGCAAACGAAGTGGGTGCCAGCAGCGCAATCGTCGCGATCGATAGCGCCGAGATAATGAGGTGAGTGTGGTTCTTCATATTTTCTCCTTTTGTTTGGCGCGCCATCGTGGTGACGGCGGTTCGCCAAGTCAAGCCCAATTGCGGTAGACGGATCGTTCGGAAGGAATTTTCTTGAAACCGGTGAAGGTCGCAGCGGAGATTTCTCCTCTACAAAAGGTGCCACTTCAGTTCGCGGGAATTGCGTTTCCTTTCCCACAAGCGGATTCCACCGAGGAATGCGTTTTCGTTTTGACCGCGCACGATTCCCTTGGGCAATCGATCTAACCGATGCACCAGGCCGCCACCAACGACGACGTAATCGGCGATGAACGCGCGCTTTAATTGGCCGACGGCATAAATGACTTCACGTTTCCATTTTCTTTTGCCCAATTTCGCCAGGCCGGGCACACCGAGATCGTTCTCAATGATGTTTTCGTTCGCGTAGGGGAGGTCGCCCAGCTCGAGTGACATGAGATTTCTACCCCATACCAGCGCGGATCCAAGCCCTGTTCCAAGCCCCAGAAACAGCATGCGCCCGCCGCCGAGATAACTGCCGAGCGCTTGCATGGCTGCGTCGTTAACGATGCGCACCGGTATTCCCAACGCTCGGGCAAAATTAAAATGCACCCAATCTTTGCCAAGGTGCTTCGGGTTTCGAAGAATTCGTCCATTGCGCACAGGCGCCGGGAAACCAATCGACGCAACGTCGAATTTCCAGCCCCTCGCGGTCTCCTTGAGTTTCGCGAGAAACTGTTTTGGAGTCACTCGTGGACCAGATGGAAATTCGCGTTCCACGCGCTCGGACATAAGCAGTTTGACAAAGGTGCCACCGATATCGACGACGAGGATTCTTCTCTTCATGAGTGCGCGTCCGCGGGGGACGCGAATTATCGGCCGCGACCGAACAATCGCCCCATGCCGGCCTTCGGTTCGGGCTTCGCGGTTGTGCTGCCAGGCCAGCATTCTACGATTTCAAGCGCAACGAACCGGAACAGCAGTTGTCGGGCAGATTTCAAATCGAGCCGCAGATTTTTTGCAATCTGTTGCACGGACCGGGCGCCGTTGAACTGCGAGCCGAATTGGGCCTCATCCGAAGTCAGCTTCAACTTCTGGACGCGATCGAAGCCTTCTCTCGTGTAAGACGGGATCGATGCCGGATCGAAACCTATTGGTTGCTCCGGGTTCTGGACGAGACGCAATGTTTCCAACGACCAGTCGTCCACATCCGGGTCCCCAGTCACGTCGCCAAATCCGCCTAACACGTCGGCATTCTTTTCAAACATGATCCATACATTTGGCGCCGACCACAGTTGCGAAAAGAGCAGTTGACCTTGATGGCGAATTAGATCAAGCGCCAGCTGCCGCTCGATAGACTCGTTGCGGGCAAGCGTTAGCAGAAAAGGAGTCCCGTTTTCCTTCTGCTGATCGCGAGCGTTGGCAACAACCTCTGGATCGACGTTGGCGAGGATGGGTAATGTCTCCGGACAGTAAAGTTCCGGGTCCCGAGTGGTGGCTAAAACAATCTCACCGTCACGCGCGAGAACGTCGATCGGTTCCTGGTCCCAGCAGGCTCGGAGCAGCCCGGTTAGATTCTCTTTTCCGATGGCTCGTATCGCAAGATCCAAGGGAAATAGATTTGTGCGACCGCAAAAATAAACATCAGCCGTGCCGGGTTCCTTCCGCTGTCCGATTTCCGTGGTTGTAGGGTTCGAAACGGGCTGGGCCCAATCCGACTCGGGGGCGGATGCGCGCCACCACTCGTCAGACTGGAAAGCCTCGGAACTCGTGCCGGGCTCGGACGCTGCCTCGTCTTGGCGTGGGACGGGTGGCTGGTCGATCTGGTCGCGCTCTTCGCTGTTCGAACTTTCCATTTGGGTTTTTAGTGACTTGGGTTTACGGGCTGCTCTTGCCGTACCTTTTCTGTCGCTGTAAGCAAACCCCTTATCGAGGCTTTATCAAGAAGCCAATGTTCGCAATGGAGAACTGTCATGCCTTTCTGAAAATTGCCGGGCGAGTTCGCGTCTGCTGATTTTGCCACGCTCGTTTGTAGGAATTGTTTCCATCACAAAGATTCGTTTCGGCACCTGCCATCCGCTCAACGTAGTGCGGCAAAATCGTAGAAGGTCGGTTTCGGTTACGTCCGGGGCTGCCAGCACGCACGCCGCCACCTCTTCATTTCGTAGTCCTGCACCTGTCGGCCGGCCGAACACGACCGCCTGCCGCACGCCCTTGAAACGCAACAGATGCGCTTCTACTTCCGCGGGGTTGACTTTTTTTCCGGCGACATTGATTACGTCCGAAACCCGCCCCACGATCTTCAGCGCGGAATCGTGTCGCGCGAGCAGATCGTCCGGAACAAAAACACCGTTGCCAAGCTTCTGCTCGTCCGGTTCGGGAAAATAGCCGTCGCTCACTGCTGCGCCGCGAACGCGAACTTGGCTAGCGGTCTCCTTGGGATCGATAAGCTCAACGTCGACACCTTGAATCGGCTGCCCCACAAGACCGTCCTCGAACTTTGTGCCACAACGATCGTAGCAAATTCCTCCGCATTCCGACGCGCCGTAGAAGGAATGGATCGGCTGCCTGAATTTCTCAAAAAAGCTTTTCGCGACGGCGCTCGAGAGTGGTGCACCAGCAGAAATGCAGAGCCGAACTTTTGGCAAAGGGGGCACATCACCCATGTCGCAAAACGCCTGATAAAAAACCGGCGTACCGGGAAACACCGTCGCGCCAGTGCGCGCAAGATCAGCAAGAACCGCTCGCGGTGTTCTGTCGCGGCTCATAACCATCGGCACACCGCGCGCAATCAATGGTGTCAGCAAGTTGCTAAACCCATACGAGTGCGAGACCGGGATCACGCCAAAATTCAGATCGTTACCTGAAATGCCCATCGTGTCGCAAATCTGATTGCAATCGGCCAGCAACTGATGACTGCGAAATCGAATCGCGCGCGGCGCCGCCGTTGTGCCCGACGTAAGTTTTAGGAGCGAGGGTACATTTTCGCCCCAATCGGCTTTAGTTTCGGCTGCGCCCAGCCGAATGATCTCCGGAGAATTTCCGCCGGGGAGAGCGGACATTACAGCGCTCGCTCTGCAAATCTCCAACGCTGCGTCGCGTTGTTGCTCGCCGACAGACTCGTCCAGCGGCAGAACAAGCAGCTGCTTGCGCAAACACGCGATGAAAACCGCAGGCCAATCTTCATGATTGCCAATTTGCACAGCCATGACCGCTCCAGGAAGGAGCTCGTCCATTCTTGCTTCGAAAGCATGTGAGTGGCTTTCAATGTCACGAAAGCTTCGCGCGATACGGCCACTTGAACCGAAAATCGCGGCGTCATCGCCTTTGCGCGAGATCGTCGTCTGCCATGCGATTAGCAGTGGATCGCCATGTTTCATCGCTTGCAAAAAGCGTCGTTCACGAATACATTCCGCCCTCCCTTTAAAAGATGAAAGCAGGCATTCATCCAGAATATTACGAGACTGATATGGTGTGCGCATGCGGCGCGGTGTATCACACCCGCTCCACGCATCGCGATATTAAGATCGGCATTTGTGCCGCTTGTCATCCCTTTTTCACCGGTGAACAGAAGTTTGTCGATACCGCGGGCCGGGTCGAGAAATTTGCCCGCCGTTACGGCAGCACGAAAGCTGCCCGCGCAGAGAAGAAAGCTTAGCTGAACTGTAGCCGGGGCGGTGACTCCGGCTGTACCGAACCCCGAATGCTTTCGGGGCTACAGCGATGGACTTAAATTCTCTTATCCAACTCAAACGCGAACGCTTCGAACAAGTCGAGCGCGAGATTGCGGATCCACGCCTGTTCGATAATCGCAAACGCGCTGAAGAGATTATGCGCGAACACGCGAGTCTAAAGGAATTGCTGGAGAAATCACGGACGCTCGAAATCGCGCGTAACCAATTAGAAGATAATCGCGAGCTGGCGACATCGCGTGATGTCGAGATCGCAGCCATGGCTGACGATGAAATTCCGGAGCTCGAAAAACGCGTCGCCGATCTTGAACGCGATGTTCAGATCGCCTTACTGCCGGCGGATCAAACGGAAGAGCGTGACGCGATCGTCGAAATCCGTGCCGGGACAGGCGGCAACGAAGCCGCTATTTTCGCCGCCGATCTTTACCGGATGTATCATCGATATGCAGAAGCGGCGGGACTGAAGAGTGAGGACCTCGAATCGAGTCCGTCGGAGCTTGGTGGATTTAAGGAAGCGATCTTTCGAGTTTCGGGCGAATCGGTCTTTCGAAAGCTTCGTTACGAGAGCGGAGTGCACCGCGTACAGCGGGTGCCTGCAACCGAGGCCCAGGGCCGCATTCATACATCCACAGCAACGGTGGCGGTGTTGCCGGAGGCGGAAGATATCGACGTTGAGTTAAAACCGGACGATTTGCGGATCGAAGTCTCGCGCGCCGGCGGTCCGGGCGGGCAAGGCGTGAATACGACCGATTCAGCCGTACAGGTGATGCACATTCCCACCGGGATGATTGTTCGCTGCCAGGATGGTCGCAGCCAAATCAAAAACAAGGACCGCGCGTTATCAATCCTGCGGGCGCGGTTGTTGGAGCATAAGCAGCGCGAGGAGGCGGAGAAATACAGCGCGCAACGCCGAGGACAGATCGGCACCGCTGGACGCGAAGAGAAAATTCGCACCTACAATTTTCCACAGAACCGTGTGACCGACCACCGCGTCGGCCTCACGCTTTACAATTTGGATCGAGTAATGGATGGCGATCTCGGTGAGTTGATTCGGTCACTGCAAGCCGCAGATGTCGCTGATCGGTTGAAGCAATCAGCGGCCGCGGCATAGTCCGCTCAGCATTTCGCTGAAGGGCGCTTGACCTGTGGACAAATCGATATTGAAAGCGCCGCCTTTATCACCAGTCGGGTCAGAGAATCTCGCGGTGTCGTACTGCAGCGCCTATTTGATGGCGGCAGTTAATTTTCTGGACGGACGACTCTGATTTAATGTACGTCTCACATTTAACTTCTTCGCCACAATGATCGCGTTGCGCCAGTTGCCGCCTCCCAATTTGACTGGACAAAAAAACCAGATTTTTCTAATCTCACGATGTAATTCGCGTGGGACATTTGCTTACCACGGCTTTACCCAAACGTAAGGATGAACTGATGCCTTCTTCCAATCTTCCTCCCGGGGAACAACCAAAGGTCAAGCCGTTCGATCCCGTTGTGCTCGACCGCACCGTGATCGCGCTTGAGCAGTGGAATCGCTTCAACATAGCGACTTGAGAGCTCCGAGAAAGAAACACTGCCGGACGAAAGGAATCGGTAGGCCGCGCTTCTGAAGGCAATCGACCAACTAACTCATTTGCGGCGAGAAGGCGCCGGATGACCAAGATGTTTCCAAGGCCGTTCAACGGATTAATCGATGGGGTTAATTCATAAGGATCAATGATGCCGGGGTGGCGAAATTGGCAGACGCACCAGACTTAGGGTACCTTTTACGTCCGGGCCAAAGACTACAATCGCAACCCTAAACGTGCGCTCTCCACGTTCGATATTCCGACCACACTTCTGGCGTCTCGTCACGCAATTGAGCTGATCCTTGGCGGCCGCTCTGTCGGCCTAACGACAGAACCAGGAACGACTGGAGCAACGGGAAATTCGAAACTTCGCACACACCCTGCGGCTCTTGATTAATAAGGATCACGGCGATCACGGCGAGGACACTCCATGCGTCAAGATTGACAACATGGAAGTATCTCAAGTCGGTGTAGCTGCGCGATGTCTGTCGCAAACAGCTCCGCGCGAGAAGCGCCTCCGTGGGTAAGTTGCCACATGACTGTGCTTGAGGTCCTTTCATCGACGACGGGCTATTTCCAGAAGCGCCATATCGACAGTCCAC
>QHQV01000087.1 GCA_003219945.1 Verrucomicrobiota bacterium
TTCACGTTTGTGAGCACACGTTGCAGTCCACCAACGTCACTCGCCAATTGCCGCATCGCACCAAGACCCTGATGCACTTGCTCCAGTCGCTCGCTAACCAGCTTGAAGGATTCGCCCAGTCGCTTCTCGAGCGTGCCCTGCAACTTTTCGTCGACGGTCGCGCGCATCTTATCAATCTGCTTTGCGTTGTCGTCCTGCAATTGCCGCAGTCGAACGTCAACAATCGATCTGACGCCCTCCAACGATCTGGTCAATTCCTCGCGCTGATTCTTCGCCGCCGCGCCTGCTTCCTCGCGATTGCGCGAAAATTCGTCGCGCAAGCTGCGATCGATCGTTTCCAATCGCTTCGCCAGCTCCGTTGCTGGCTCCTGATTTCCGCGCCGTGTTAACAAAATGATCACGGCGACGATCAACCCGCCGCCGATCAATCCGATCACGAGGTAAAGCAGCGGACTCATATTAATCATTTAGAAATTCCGCGACTTCGTTCGGAATGACAAGGCGACGACGCGCACAACTATTTTTCAAACAGCAGCTCGCCAGCGCGGCTCGTGGCTTTCACGACCGCCTTGATGAGCGTTACGCGAAGTTTGCCTTCTTCGAGTTCGAGAATGCCGTCGATGGTGCAGCCCGCCGGAGTAGTCACGGCGTCCTTGAGAAGCGCTGGGTGATCGCCGGTTTCCAACACAACGCTTGCTGCGCCTTTCATCGTCTGAGCTGCGAGAAGGGTCGCTACGTCGCGCGGCAAACCGACTTTCACGCCACCTTCGGCCAGCGATTCCAGAATTATGTATGCGAACGCAGGACCGCTTGCAGAAAGACCCGTGACCGCGTCCATGTGCTTCTCATCAAGGACAATCGTCCGGCCCACCGCATCGAACATCGTGCGAGCAATATCGAGATGATGAGCGCTGGCATGAGTCCCACCACAGATTGCCGTCATGCCACAGTGAACAGCGGCCGGAGTATTTGGCATTGCTCGCACGACTGGCATTTCGTCGCGCCTGCCGCTTGTGGCCGCGGCGAGTTGCTGCTCGACGAAGCCTGCCGGCACAGAAGCCGCGACGCAGACAACCAGCGTGTCAGCGCCAATTTCGAGAGCGATCTCTTGCAGCACTTCCGCAACAGTTTGCGGTTTAATTGTCAGCAAAACGATATCAGCGCCTTTAACCGCTTCGCGATTGTCGGTGGTCACTGCAATGCCTAGCTCCTTTGCGAGCGCGGCTGCTCTCTCCGCATGCTTTACGGTCGCGATGACCCGATTGGACACAAACAGTCCCTGCTTCAGATACGCCCGCAGCAAGATGCCGCCCAATTTGCCTGCACCGAGTACCGTCAGTTTTTTGTCGGAAAGTTTCGGCGACATGGAAAAAGAGTAGCACATGCGTCTCGCTTGTGACTCGAGAAACTCGCAAGCCGGGCGGCTCGCGCTACTCTAAAATCGCAACTTCACGCCAGCGTAGGCAGCGCGACCGAGCGCCGGGAAACCGAAGACTTCCGAGTAATGTTCATTGGTTAGGTTGTTGATGCGACCGAAGATTGAGAAGTGCGGGTTGACTTCGTATTCGGCCGCGATGTTTGCAAACGAGTAGTCTTCGATGTCGAAATTTGGTTCACCGAAATTCAATTCCTCGCGCGCGTTTACGAACTTTGCTTCGACTACGGTTCGCAGCCTTGTCCACCAGAGATACGACGCTGAAACGTAAACCTCATTACGCGGCCGACGGGGTAAACGGGCGCCTTGCAACTGCGAAACGTCTTTTGAGGAAGTCTTTTCCGCCTCGAGGTACGTGTAAGCCGCCGTCAAAACGAAATTGGGAATCGGTTGGGCGTGCAGTTCCGCTTCCAGCCCCTGAGTTTCGGCAGAGCCAAGATTGAGCGTGTCAAACAGCCCGTTAAACCCAATTACGTTCGACAGGTCGTTGTGGAAGTAGGTGAGGCCCACATCCACGCGATGCTGCCAGAGTTGCTGTCTGATTCCGATGTCCCAACCGAGGTCCTCTTCAGGTTTCAGGCCGAAGTTGTTTCCAAAAATTTTGTCCTGACTGCTCGGCGGACTGAAGCCAGTACCGACGCTGGAATGCAGAATGGTATTCGTTTTGTCGATTTTGTAACTGCCAGCAAAGCGATAGGTCCAGATGCCGCCGAATTGATTGAAGTGATCGAAACGTCCGCCAGCGACGAAGATCAAATTTTCGACGGGCGTTAACGTCGCCTCCACAAATCCCGCGGTTTCGTCTGTGTGATCGCTGATAAATGTTGGTCCAAACAGAACAAACGGGCGTTCCTGACCCGCATTAATGCGGCTGTAGTAAAATCCTGAGGTTAGGATCAACCACGTAACTGGTCGCAGATCGTTCTGATAATCAACCTGCGTCCGTTCGAATACCGCGCGTGTCGCCCCGACAAACCCGTCCTCATTCGGATTGTTGATTTGGCGCTCGTGATCGTAAGCCACAATGAGTTTGTGGTCCCACCATTCCGCCGGTTTCCAATCGATATGCGGACCGATCAACCAACGCTCGGTAAGAAAATGATCGATCGGCCGCGGATCAAAGATTGTATTCGGCAGTCCTATATCGCTGACCGAATACATGAATAAGCTGCCGATCCGAAATTGCTCGCTCGCCGCGGCGGAGCGCGTCCCGGACAAAGCCGGGTTAGGCGACCACCCGACGTCGGCGATCGCGGCCGTGTTGCGGTAGTTGTTGTTCGGCCGTGCGTTCTCGGTATCGAGACGACTCGCACCGACTGAGTAATCGAAGCCATCGATTTTGCCGTCGCTCTGAGACCATTCGCGAAAGGTGTCGTATGAACCGCCTTCTGCCGCCAGCATCACGCCCGGCGTTCCAGTGCCTTGTTTGGTGAAAATTTGAATCACACCTGCAAGCGCACGTGGTCCGTAAATTGTGCTTTGCGGCCCGCGCACAATCTCGATCCTGTCGATATCTTCCGTAGTGAAGTCGGCAAAATTGAATGCGCCCTGCAAACCCTGATTGATCGGAATGCCGTCGAGCAAAACCTGCGTGTGTTCGCTGCGCAGTCCACGCGTAAACACCGACGTCAACTGGCCGGGGGACCCGGTCTGCACGACGGACAACCCAGGCACTTCACGCAAAGCATCGCTCACGCGTTGGATCTGTTTTTGCTCCAACTCCTCGGAGCTGATCACGCTTGCGCTTGCGGGCGATTGATCCAGCGGAATATCAAAACGCGTAGCTGAGACGACGACTGATTCCACCTCCGCTTCACCTGGCGAAGGTGTCGGCGTGGTTTCCTGCGCGTGACAAACGACGGTCGTGAAGACGAGTATCGCGACCGGAAAAAACCAATCTAAACGATTTTGCATAACAAGTTTTCCTCCAACTCCGAGAGTCGGACTTGTTAGGCCTCGAATGTTTTCGAAGCGTCGCATCGCCCAGCTCTCATTCTTCTTTTTGCGAAGAAGTTTTTGCTGTAGCCGCGTCTCTGTGAGACGCGCAGGCGTCGCGCACAGCGCGACGGCTACAGAATGAGGTGGACCGGACAAATGTTCTGGCTCCTGGCTTGCCTCGTTCCCGCCTTCACCCCCAGAGTTTTCGGGGATTGGCCCAATGGGAAATCGTATCCAGTTACAGCAGCGCAACTGCTCCCGATTCTCACGGGATTTCTTGCACCGATCCACTTTTCCAAGCTCGCAAAGAACTGGGACGAGGACTAGCGGCTTGCGCTTACGCAGTCAAGGTTATTTAATCAGCTGGCACCGACAGCTGTCATGTCGAGCGTAGTCGAGACATCCCGCGGAATTACCAGTCAGTTGAGGCACGGGATTTTCTCGACTTCGCTCGAAATGACGAAAATACGATGACCACATCTAAACCTAAGTTCATCATCACCGGCGGCGCCGGATTTATCGCCTCGAATCTGACGCTGGCGTTACAGGAAAAATTTCCGGACGCGAACCTTACTGTGATTGACGATTTCCGGTCCGGTGATTTCAAAAATCTGGCCGGCTATCGCGGAGATTTCGTCGCCGAAAATCTGGCGACATTCGATTGGCGCGAAAAGTTCGGTGATCCGGCAGCTGCCGGATTCGACGCGATTTTTCACCTGGCATCGATCACCGACACGACTTTGCACGATCAGTTCATTCAGGTGCACGACAACGTGGAAAGTTTCCGTCGACTTTTGAATTTTGCACGGCCCACAAACACACGAATCATCTACGCTTCCTCTGCGGCGACTTACGGTCCGGCGAGTGAATCGAGCGTGGAATCAAACGGCGCCGCACCGGCGAACGTTTACGCCTTCTCCAAGGTCATTATGGATAATATCGCGCGACACGCTGCTGCCGAGTCGCGCGACTGGATTATCGTTGGGCTGCGTTACTTCAACGTTTACGGACCGCGCGAAGCGCACAAGGGCGTGCCCGCAAGCATGATTTATCATCTTGCGCAGCAGATAAAGGCCGGCAAGCGACCGCGCATTTTTAAGCACGGTGAGCAGAAACGCGATTTCGTTTACGTGAAGGACGCTGTTGAAGGCACCATTCGAGCGCTCGGCGCAAAGCGGAGCGGAATTTACAATGTCGGCTCGGGCCAGGCGCGCTCGTTTAACGAACTCGTCGAGATTCTCAACAAATGTTTGGGCACCGATTTTCAGCCCGACTACTTCGATAATCCCCACGCGCATTATCAAAATTTCACGCAAGCCGATCTCACCAGCACGCGTAAAGCGCTTAGCTACGAGCCGCGTTTTTCGCTCGAAGACGGCGTGCGCGATTACATGCAGTGGCTCTTTGGCTAGCGCACGCGTCTCGCGTGCTGGCGAGCGCGTCCCGCGATTGCGAAATTTTCCGTTGCGCGACGCTACACACTGCGATCGATCGTCTTGAAAAATTGTTTCGGCGCGACGCCGAAACCAACATGCGAGACGCGTGCGCTACCCTTCCCAGAAAAATTTCGTCGGGCGATGAATTTCCGGTGGTAGGCTTTTGTGCACGGGACAATTGAGCGCGGTTTGCTCAAGGACTTCCCGGTGCGGATTATCGGGCGCGAGCGGGATATGAACTTCTGAAGGCAAAGCAACGATCCGGCGCGGCGGATCGTTCGACATTTCCTTTTGCACGGACACCGTCATGCCGCGCAGATCAACTCCGAGGTCCTCCGCTTTAATTCCCATGGTCGTGCTGATACATGTGGCGAGAGCCGTGGCGACCAGATCCGTAGGCGAAAAGGCTTCGCCTTTGCCCTTATTATCGGTCGGCGCGTCTGTGGGAATTTTTGCTTGCGAGGGACCGTGCGTCGCGTCGCAATGCAAGTCCCCAGTGTACTTAACTGAGACTTGGACCATGGAAAATTATGCGACTGCTCTCAGGTTTTGTCACATCAGATCGAATCGCTTTTACGACCAACGCGAACCGCATGTTTTTTCGGCTGAATGCCCGGGCCATATCGACGCGCGTAAACCTGCGTGAACTCCGCTCCCAAAAAACTGATCACCGCAGAGTAATAGACCCAGAACAGTAGGACTACCAGAGAACCCGCCGCGCCAAACGCGCTGGCAGTCGCAGTTTGTCCAAGATAAATACCAATCAAGTATTTTCCTGCGGTGAAGAGCAGCGCCGTCACCGCCGCTCCGATCCACACGTCCTTCCACGAGATCACGACGTCCGGCAAAAATTTGTAGATCACGGCAAAAAGAACTGCGACCACGAAGAACGAGCTAACCGTGTTTGCCGTTTGCCAAACCCACGGAATGCCGGGCAACCAGTTGTTCATGTAGCCCTGAAGCCCGCTGATAACTGCGCTGATCACGAGTGAAACCAGTAGGAGAAATCCGACGCAAATCGCGATCGAAAATGAACGCAATCGATCGACCGCAAACGACATGAACACTCCACGGTCCGGTTTTGCTTTGACGTCCCACATCTGATTCAGCGCAGACTGCAGTTCTCCGAAAACCGCGGTCGCGCCCATAATGAGCGTGACGATTCCGACGCTCACTGCCCAGAGGCCCTTGCCAAATCCCCGGGACGATTCGATCACCTGCCGCACAGCATTCGCCCCCTCCGCGCCGATCATTTTTTCCATTTCACCGACGATCTGATCGGCGGCCGTGTCGGGCGCGAGAAAGAAACTGGCCACGCCTACCGCGATGAGCAGCACGGGCGCAATAGAGAAGATCGTGTAAAACGCAAGCGCAGCGGATAGCTCGAAAGTGTTGTCGTTCATCCACTCTGCGAAGGTAAGCTTGAGCAGTTCCCAGCCTGCCTTCAGCTTGCTCGGGGGAATCTGTCGATTTTCGATTACTGACTCGGCGGTCATCGCTATACTATCGTCGTGAAACAACGCTCTTGGTGGGATGACTGACGATTAAGATGCGTATGACTACGTTTTGATGATCGGCGGAGGAATGTCTTCCGTCTCGCCGACGTCGATCCCATGCCGAAGTTTGCTGTGCCGCACGCTGTACAGGAAATAAATCACGAGCCCGATTCCGAGCCAGACCACAAAACGAATCCAGGTCATCAAAGGCAGGCTTAGCATCAGAGCCAGGCACATGAACACGCCGACAATTGGGAAAATGGGAACGAACGGCACGCGAAACGGGCGCGGTCGTTCCGGGTTGACGCGGCGCAGCACGTTCACGCCGAGGCAAACCAAAATAAAGGCGAAGAGCGTGCCGATATTCGTGAGGTCTGCCAGTTCGCCGATGTTTGTAACCATCGCAACGCCCGCGACGACAACTCCAGTCCAGATCGTGGTGACATGCGGCGTCCGAAAGCGCGGATGGATTCTGGCGAAGTATTGCGGCAATAAACCGTCGCGTGCCATTGCCATGAAAATACGCGGCTGCCCCAGCTGAAACACGAGCAACACTGAAGTTGTGCCTGCGAGTGCGCCCGCGCTCACCAGCGCTTGCGCCCACGGTTTGCTCGCGAAAGCGGTGGCAACAGCGGCAGCGTCGCCGGCATAGATGGTATATTTTTTAATTCCGGTAAGCACGGTCGACATCAGCACGTAGAGAACCGTGCAGATGATAAGACTGGTAATAATCCCGATCGGCATGTCGCGCTGCGGATTGCGGGTTTCTTCAGCTGTAGTCGACACCGCATCGAAGCCGATAAAGGCGAAGAACACAATCGCTGCGCCGCTCATCAGACCGGGAAAGCCATGCGGCATAAACGGGTGCCAGTTGGTCGGGTTCACCATGAATGCGCCAAAGGCGATGACGAACACGACCACGGCGACCTTTATCATGACTATCGTGGTGTTCGTGTGCGCGCTTTCTCGAATCCCGTAAACCAGAATAACAGTAACCGCCGCAACGATGAGCAAGGCCGGCAGATTGAAGGCGATGGAGTGGCCGGCAATCAGCGGCAAACTCGCCGACGAATACGCTCCCAATGCCGCGCCTCCTTTGGCGAGCAGATCCGTGGCGGTTTGATGATCGTTCACCAGCCAGAGCGGAAACTTCAAGTGAAATAGGCTGTCGCAAAGTTGGACGAAATAACCTGACCAACTCACCGCGACGGCCATGTTGCCAACGGCATATTCCAAAATCAGGTCCCAGCCGATGATCCACGCTATCAACTCGCCCATCGTGGCGTAGGAATAAGTGTACGCCGATCCCGAGACCGGAATCATGGACGCAAGTTCGGCATAACAAAGCGCAGCAAACGCGCAAGCGATGCCGGCGACGATGAACGAAGCGGCAATGGCTGGGCCTGCACCCGCGCGTCCAAGCACAACGCCTGTTCCAGAGAACCAGGATTGAATGAAATTGATGACTGGCGTTTCAAGTCCCGACGTAAATGTCTGGCCGGCCGCGGCAGTTCCCGTCAGTGAGAAAATTCCAGCGCCGATGACGGCGCCGATGCCGATGCAGGTCAGCGCGAGCGGTCCAAGCGTGCGCTTCATTTGTCGGTCCGGCGCCTCTGCTTCGGCGATCAGGTGATCCGGACTTTTAGTTCTGAACAGTTGAAGTGCCACGGCAGGAGATCGTCTCATCAAGCGGTTCGCGTGGTCAATCCAAAGCTTAGAGTGAGCCGAGCAGGCCTTGCTTATGCTGAGTCGACGGGGACAAAATAGTTTTGTAGCATCGCTGGAGTATGTCCGATGAACCGGCAAAAATTATTCTCGGTGACACTGCGATTAGTGCATTCGAGGGGACTCCGCGCCGGCGCCGATCCCGTCGAACGAAAGGCACAGGTCCACCGCTGACGCACTGCGAGAATTGCGGTGCAGAGCTGCAGGGGCACTGGTGCGCTAAGTGCGGGCAACCAGCCATCGAGTATCGCCGTTCTTTCCGGCACGTTGTTGCTGATCTACTAAACGAGTTCCTGAATTGGGATTCAAAATTCTTCACCACTATCGCGCTACTCATCTTAAAGCCGTGGCGCTTAACAAATGAGTTTCTCGCCGGCAAGCGCGTCCGTTACGTGAACCCTCTGCGGCTGTATCTGCTCGCGGTGAACTACGGGGCGAAAGGGATACGTATTGACCCGACGAAATTTCCCGAGGAAAAGCGGGCGAAGGTTGCCGCGGCAATCGCAGATAAGCGTGGCGAGATCGAAGCGGAACTGCGCAAGGACAATCTTACCCCGGAGCAACGGCAAAAAGTGCAGAAAGCGTTGGACTATCTGACGAAGCCGTCTGCTACGATAACACCAACGACCGAAGAAACTGCGTCACCCACACCGGCGCCAAGCGCATCGCCGACAGCCGAGTCGCATCAGCAAAGCTACGGTCCGGTGGCGGATCGGCCGTTTGTGGTTTTCGACAATGCGAAGTCTACCACGCCCTTTGAACGCTGGATCGAAGGTCGGGCGAAAGAGAAGATGGGTGAACACGGAACGAAAATGGGGCTTTTTATCAGCACCCTCTTCAGCAACCTGCCTTACATGATGCTGTGCTGCATCCCGCTCTTCGCTCTTGTTTTGAAACTTCTCTATATCCGCGGACGTATTTTCTATATCGACCATCTGATCTATGCGTTGCATATCCACAGCTTTTTCTACGCCGGGATCATGCTGATTGTGCTAGCGACAATCGGAGTTACTCGTTTCGGGCCGGGTGCAATTGCCGGATGGCTGATCGCGCTGCTGTGGATCGCGTTTGTAACGCAAATTTTCTTGTCGATCCGGTACGTTTATCGTCAGGGCTGGTTCTTCAGTATTTTTAAGTTCATTTTTGGCGGGTTTGTGTATCTGATGGTCCTTTTATTCGCGCTCGCCATCACCTTTTTCGCCACACTCGTATTGCCATGACAGGAATAATCCTCGGTAGGGCGCGTCACTCCGTGCGCGCCGTCGTTGCTTTCGCCTTCGCAGCGTCTTCGCTTTGCTCAGAATCACAGTTGAGGTGGCTTGTGGATTCTGAAATGCGATTTACGTGAGCAACTCCCGCGCTTTCGCAAGCGCCTCGTTAATTTTGCTCGGATCTTTCCCGGCGCCTTGCGCGCTCTCCGGCCGTCCGCCGCCCTTGCCGCCTACAATGGGCGCGATCTGTTGGATCAATTTATTCGCCTGAAACTTCTGCGTCAGCGCTGAAGGGACATGAGCGACCAACGCAACTGACCCATCTCGGGTGCCGGCAAGGAAAATCGGACCTTTGAATTTGGACTTTAGCGGATCCGCGATTGCCTGGAGCAGTTTTCCATCCGCGTCCGGCACGTCCACCACGCAGAAATTTTGTCCAGCATGCGATCCCGCGAGGTCGTTGGCGATTTGCGCAGCCCTGCTTTTCAGCTCTGTCTCAGCAGATTTCGCTGTTTTCTTTTCCCACTCGCGAACCCCCGCATCGACTTTTTCAAGATGTGCCGCCCGCGCATCGATGTGTTTCAGCATTTCTTCTGTCGTTGCATCATCGTAGAAAGCCGGTAGCGGCGCGATGGCTGGTTTCTTGCGCGCGAGCATTTCAAACTTCTCTTGCTGTCGCACGGCTT
>QHQV01000088.1 GCA_003219945.1 Verrucomicrobiota bacterium
AAGCGAAAGCCGAGCTGGAGCACTGGGAAAAACGGTGGCGCGAGACCGATGAGTTTGTCCCGTGGCCGCCATGCGCCACGACGTCGAGAGAATTTGTGCGGATTTGGCGCGAAGCGTTTCGACCGCTGCGTGATTGGGTCAATGCATGCGCTCTCTGTGTTGCTGCTGAAGTGCAACGCGATTACCGCGAGTTCCGGCTCGAGCGCGGCCTCGTCAAGTATGCGGACCAGGTGTCGCTCGCTGGAGAACTCATGCGGCTTCCGGATGTAGTGCGCCGCATTCGCGAAAATAATTACCGCGTCATCCTCGATGAAGCGCAGGACACTGATCCGCAGCAATTCTTTGTATTGTTGGAGGTCGCGCGCTCCACAGAGGCAACCGGCGCTTGGATAGATGATCCAGCCGGGGTAGCCGGGCCGCGACCCGGCCATTTTTGCATGGTCGGCGATTTCCAGCAATCAATTTATCGCGACCCCGCCGATCTTGCCCGCTATCGCGAGCTACACGAAGTGCTCGCCGCTACGAACGCCGCGCAGGAACTGAAATTTTCCGTCACGTTTCGGCTGGATACTACGCAGCTTAATTTCGTGAACGCCACGTTTGGCGAAATTCTGAATAACCAGGAAGGTCAGGTCGCGTTTGTAGAGTTGCATCCGCGTCCTGATGTGTTGCCGGGACAAGTGGTCCGATTCGATTTCGGCTGCGATGTGGACCTTGCATTGCCGGAATCACAGCGCGCTGTAGTGGAAGCTCGCGAACTCGCTGCGTGGCTACACGATATCGGCCATCAAAAGTTGTGCGCGGAATCATGGCGGCAGGTCGCGATTTTGTGTCCGCGGAAAGCGTGGTTGCGAACGTTGCGCGGGGCGTTGACGAATGTGGATCTGCCGGTGGAAGTCCACTCCGAAAGCGACAGAGAAGGTGAAAACCCGGCATACGCCTGGCTGACGGCGCTGTTGACGATCATGGTCGATCCAAACGCAAGCTACGAAGTTGTCGGCGTCCTCCGTGAAATCTTTGGGTTGTCCGATGACGACCTGCACCGATTTTCGCAGGCTTACCCGACACGATTCCAAATTAGAGAGCACACGAGTGGCAATAGCGTGGTTGCGAAAACGTTGAACAATCTGTTGCGCATTCGCCAAGCCATCGTGCAACAACCATTGTTCAGCGCCGTACATGAGATCGTTCGATGCACGCAATTACGCGAACGCTTGCGGTCGCTTCCAGAGGAGGAATTTGCCGACTTATCCAGCGAACTCGACGAAGTGCTAAGCATTACCGCAAGCGCGGAAGCGCGCGGACTTTCGCTCTCAGATTTGGGGCAGACCTTGCGGACACAATTTCACGCTACGCGCGAGACTCATCCGTCGCAGCGGGACGCGATACAACTGATCACGGCACACAAAGCGAAAGGTTCCGAATGGCAGGCGGTCATCGTGCCATTCCTTACGCGTGAGATCCACGACACACATCCAGCGTATCCATACGCAATTCGGAATGTGAATGCGCCCGGCGCAAAAATCATTCTTGATCCAACAGATTTCGACGAATGCAAAGAGGAGCTTAAACAAATCGACCGGCAGGAAATGGAACGGCTGCTTTACGTAGCCCTAACGCGCGCGAAGCACACGTTAGTATTGGCTTTTGATCGGCAATTCTTCCTAAATAGCCGCGGCCAATTTCACCGCAATTCGCAAATCAGCTTGTTACGCGCCGGAGATCGCGGGTGCAACTGCGACGTAGTGGCGAGGCTATCGAATGAAGCGCGCGAATGCACTGAGACGCGTGACAGACAACGGTCCGCACCGCTAGAACATATTTCCGAGCAGTTCGGGGCACGTGAGCTTGGTTGGATTGACGACGCTCGCCGGGAGGCAGCGCGCTTTGTTCAAACGATCAGCCCCAGCAAGTTCGCGCAGGAACAAGAAATCCAGCCTGAGGCGGCCGCTGAGGCGTGGATCGAGATCGGACCGGAGTTGCGTCCGCCGCGCATTGGGAATCCAGCCACGCGCTACGGAATTTGGTGGCATGAGTTTGCTCAAAAAATCCCGTGGCATTCGCACCGAGACGTGTGGCAAGCGGCTTTTGAGGCGAATCTTTCTGATTCTCCCGAGCCGGCTCGCTCGATACGGGAATGGAAGCTGTTGATCAAATATGCGTCGGAGCATCCAGACTTTTTCGCCGGGAACATTTTCGCTGAGATGCCGTTCTTCTGGAGAATGGATGAGCAAAAATGCTTGGAAGGACTGATCGATGTTGCGCTTTTTCAGCCCGACGAAAAGAAATGGTTCATCCTGGATTGGAAAACGAACCGGGTCGAGCGAGATGAGCTTGAGAGCTTGCGCGTGGAGTATCGCCCGCAGATTGCGGCCTACTGGAAAGCCGTCACGGAGATGACGAAGCGGCCGGTCAGTGCCGGAATTTATTCGACTGCGACAGGCGAGCTGATCGTGTACAGCGAAGACGAACTCGCACAGGAATGGGCGCGGATCAGAACATTGCCGCTAGACGATCTCGGGTCCGAGATCGTCGACTCCCGTTAGCATGCGCTACTCAACTCAGTTCTCTCGGTCGCCGCGGATGAATTGCTCGACGCAACGAAATGCTTCGTCGTCGGTCATTTGCACTGGAGGATGCTTGGAAAAATAGGCGGAAGGGGAATGCAACACGCCGCCGATGCCGCGGTCGAGCGCGACCTTGCAGCAGCGGATCGCGTCGATCGCCACGCCGGCCGAGTTGGGCGAATCTTCGACTGATAGTTTCAAGTCAATTTCCATCGGCACATCGCCAAAGAGGCGGCCTTCCACACGAATAAACGCAATCTTATTGTCGAGCTGCCACGGTACATAGTCGCTCGGGCCGATGTGAATATTTTCGTCCACCAAACGATCGCCCATCACTGACTGGACTGCCTCCGTTTTCGAAGTTTTCTTGGACGCCAGCCTGGTGCGATTGAGCATGTTCAGGAAATCGGTGTTGCCGCCCGTGTTTAACTGATAAGTGCGCACGACTTTCACGCCGCGCTTCCGGAAGAGATCGACCAACGCCCGATGCACGATGGTGGCGCCCACCTGCGCCTTAATATCGTCGCCAATAATCGGCAGATTTTTATCGGCGAATCGTTTTGCCCAAGCCGGATCACTCGCTATGAAGACGGGGATGTTATTGACAAAGCCGAGTCCGGCTTCCAACGCGCAACCGGCATAAAATCGGGTGGCCTGCTCTGATCCGACGGGCAGGTAGTTGACCATCAGTTCGGCGGAGGAATTCTTTAGCTCGGTAATGATTTCTTCTCGAGTGGTTTCTTTCTCGAGCGGAAGAAATGTGCGCAGCGGATCCTGATCCTGCATGTGTGGCGGGTAACCATCCAGAACGCAGCCCATTTTCACAATGGCGCCGGTGAGCTTGATCTTTTCACAGAATATCTTCGTGCAATTGGGCGGCGAAAAAATAGCCCTGCTCACGTCCAAGCCGACCTTGCGCCGGTCGATATCGAAAGCGGCCACAACTTCAATGTCACTCGGACGATACCCGCCGATCTGCCGGTGCATTAAGCCAATGCTGGTACCATTGGCGGAGGAGGAGCCATCATAAAAATTGAGTCCCTGCACGAGCGAACTGGCGCAGTTTCCAACGCCAACGATTGCGATTCTGATTTTTCTCATTTCTAAAAACTGAAAGCTACCTGATCTAAATAATTCGGAGCAAGCGATAAATTAGGCTGCGTCCGCTGCCGCGTCCCGCCTAGTTAGGCCCCCGAAATCGGGCCGCGAAGCCTGAATCTGTCTGAAGTCGCACCGGCTTGCAAGGCCTGATATAAGGGCAAGAGTCAGAGGCCTTCCTATGCCAGGAAGGGCCTCCGCCAGGAGATAGACCACATGTGTTCGAAATTCGCAGCCATCAGTGTGATGATCGCTGCCGCTTTGGCCGCGTCCTCCCGCTCATTGGAAGCGATGCCGGTTTATGGCATCGAACAAGCAGTTGCGCTGGCCCAAGAACGCAACCCCGAGATCCTAATCGCGCACAAGAAGGTGATAGCGGCGCGTGGTGGTTTCATTGAAGCCCGCTCGGGATATCTCCCATCGCTGAGCTCCAGCGGACTGTACGATAAACGACAGACCGAGAGCCAGACAAACCTTCGACAGGAAGATTACAACGCGATAGTAAAGCTCGAACAGAACCTTTATACGGGCGGAGCGGTTAGTAGTCAGGTGGCAATCGCACAATTGAACATCGCCAAGGCAAACTATGACCTTCAGGAGATGATCAGCCGCGTCACTATGGACGTGCGAATTGCGTTTAACGAACTGCTGCTGAACCAGGCGAAACTCCGGGTACACGAGGATTCCGTCCGGGTGTTCGAACAGGAACTCAAAGGCGAGCAGGAAAATTTCAACGCTGGCATTGTTGGCAAATTAAACGTGCAGCGCGCTGAGGTGGCACTCGCCAACGAGCGGCCGGAATTCTTTAACGCGCAGACGGATTTGAAAAACTCGTATTTGCGACTGGCAGAACTTTTCGGGACCGATGTCCCCCCTGGCAAACAGGCGCCTCCGTTCGAAATTTCGGGCCAGTTGCAGTATCGGCCCAATCATCCGGACCTTAACGACTGCCTCGCACGGGCTGACGCGGATCGTGGGATCATCAAAGCTCGGGCCAAAGACATCGAGATCGAAGATCGCCAGTACGTGCTGGACCGCAGCGCAACGCGTCCACACGTGCGCGCCTTCTCGGGGTATGAAGTTTACAGCGAACGGGACCCCGATGTTGGCCCTGAATTTAACTACGGCGGCGTGGTCGGCATAAACGCCACGTGGAACATCTTCGATGGTCACGCGACCAAAGGGCGTATGCAGGCCACGCGCGCCCGGCGTGAGGCGGCGGTACAAGCCTTGGCAGCAGCGCGGCGCAGCGTGGCCTCGGAAGTCCGGAGCGCATTTTTCGATCTCCAACAAGCCGACCGCGTACTCGAGAGTGAAACAAAAAACGTGCAAACGGCGGATGAAGCGCTCGACATGGCCAGAGGGAACTTTGCCGCCGGATTGGGAACACAACTTGATGTGCTGCAAGCAGCCACCGACGTGACCCGGACCCGGACGACCCGATTGAGCGCGATCTATCTGCATAACGTAGCTCTGGCCCGCCTTGGTCACGCCTGCGCCAGTTCAGCCGAAGCGCTCAATTTCGTATCCGACTTTAAAGACGTGAAAAACGAAAGCCCAAATGCTGCGCACGCTGCCGATCTGGCCAAGCCGCCGCAAAAAATGACTCAGCGATGAAAGCAGGATTCATACGTTTGAAAAGCCACTTCGTTCTGATTCTGATCGCATCATTCGCACACCCGACCAGCGCGGTCACTCTACAACAGGTCCTCCGCGCCGCGCTCGAAAGAAATCCCGAGATACTCGAAGCCAAAGCCGGTCTTGAGCAAGCTGCCGGGCAGCGCTTGGTTTTTCGTTCTATTGTCTGGCCAGACTTCGACGTGAACGTGCCCGCAGGTGTGCAGTACGGTCACCGCGCTGGCGAGAATGGAGTGAAAGGATTTGCGGTCGGTCGGGGCAATTTGGGACAGACGTTGTTCAACATGGCTGTGCCGCCTTCGCTTCGCCGTGGAGACATTGAAGTTCTAATTGCCCAACAGCAACTAAATGTCGCGGTCGTACAACAATTGCACGCCGCGCGGCTCGCGTTTTACGCGGCGCTTTACAACCGATCGCTGGAATCGCTTCGAGACGAACAACTGCAAAGATTGCAAGAAAATGTTGCCACTCAGAAAAATCGCTTAGAAGCGGGATTAGCCGATCGAAGCGGATTCACCAGCGCAACTATCCTGGCCAACGAACTCGTTCCGCAAATGGAAGGCGCACAACGCGCGTACCGGGAAGCGCAATTGAATTTGGCGCAGGCAATGGGAATCGACCCAGCAAAATCATCTCTGCCCGAACCCGAAGGCGAACTGAAATTTCTGCCGATGGAAATCGACGTTGAAGCGGAAACAGCCGCAGCTTTACAGCGCAGGGTTGATCTAAAACTCGCCCGTTTATTTGTACGCGCTGCAAATGAAGACGAACGCATTATCGCAGCTGACTATTATCCTGCGCTGACGGGAAGCATCCACGGGGAATGGGTTCCGGTCTCAGGAATTCATCGGCAGGAATCGACAAGCAAGACACAGGATTTCATTGGTTCAGAACTTCGTGAAAAGGCGGCATACACCTGGCGCGTCATTGATAATGGCAAAGTTGGCGGAGCGGTGTTAAGGGCGCGGGCAGCACGAGAGGAAAACGAACTGACGTGCCGGAATTTAGAAGGGAATGTGACTCGGGAACTTCCGCGTATTGCCAACGAAATTCAGGCAATCGTTGCTCGGGAAAGATCAC
>QHQV01000089.1 GCA_003219945.1 Verrucomicrobiota bacterium
GACGGCCGCTTTGTTTCGTCCGCGCCGTGCTGCTACTGCCAGTCCCCACTTCTGCAGTGGATTATTTACTTCCAGGAGCTTCTTGCCCGATTGGATGAGTAAGGCGCGAAGCGCTCCTCTTCCATGCCGCTTGAGTGCTCCGCTGCCTTGAAAGTTGCCGCTTTGTGAGACGCTTGGGTTGAGGCCAAGATAGGCGACCAGCTTTTTGCTCTGTGTGAAGCGACGCACATCACCCACCGCCGCCACCACCCCGTAAAGGGTAATTAGATTGATGCCACAGAGTCGGGTCAACCGCAGGAGTGCTTCCTCGGCCACGATCTCCTGGGCCATGTGCCGGCGTAGCAGCGTGCGACGCGCGCGCGCTGCCACCAGGCTGCCATGCAATTGTTGCAGCAACATCCTGCGCGCCGGCGTCCACTCCCGCAGTTTGAGCAGACGTGCAATGGCCTGGGGATGGCATAAGCGGAAGCCCTTCTCCAGACGCACACAATGTTCGTTCAACATTGAGCGCAGTTGTTGCTTGGCCCGGGTCGATTCCTTTACCACCGCCTGATACGCACTGAAGATCTCGCGCCGCTCCAGAGTCTTTTGATCTGGTTGCCACACGATGGGTGAGAGCGCGCTCAAATAGATCCGCGCAATCTTCACCGCATCGACTCGATCGTTCGCGCAGTACACCTTACCCACCTTTCCCGCATGATGACTGTCCAGGATCTCCACCTTCCGGTCGATGGCCCGCAGGCGCGCCGCCACCGCGAAGGCATTGCCGCTGGCTTCCAACACCAGCGTGTCTTCTGTGCATGTGTGACGCCGCGCCCACTCTTCCAATCGCTCCAGCTCGACCCGCGTTGAAGTCCTCAACACCATCGCGCTGGCCGGATCACGCCCTTGCACTACTGCTCCCGCGAAACTGTCCGGGTGCACATCGAGTCCCACCACTCGACCTTTGTTCTTCGTCATGATATTCCTCCTGGTTGGTTGTTATGCTTCACTCTCTCGACGCAAGGCGTGGCCGGCTTCTGACGAACTCTCTTTACACGCAGACATCCGGAGCTGAGCTTCACCAAGTTGGCTCACTCCATGAGGGTTCATCCGTCAGACTCACTCAGCCTTCAACCGGGGAAGTCCCCACTGCATCGCTCGAGTCCTGCCGGTTCGTCTCGCGTTGGTCCTCTTTTGCAAGTCCCATCGCCCGATATCAGAGCGCCCAGTCACGCCTCGCGTCGAGTCCACAAAACCACATTCCCTCAGCGAACCGCGAGATAGCCGGGATGACTAGCTGACGAAGTCAGACCTCGCAAAGATAAACGCGGCGTCGATCTAATTTCCGATGCGCTGCCATTCGGTCGCCTGTGGCACGCGAGCCAAACGCAAGCGGCAACGCAGTTGACTACGCGAAGTTTCGCAATCGCTCACATGATGCACTGATTTCCCAATAGCGCTTCTGCTCGAAAATAATACAGGCGCGCGATTCGATTTTCGCTCAACCAATCAATGTTCAGTGGATCGCACGGCGAGAATATAGGCGACGATTGCTTCGCGCTCCGCCGGTTTCAGACTCGCGCGATGCGACATGCTGTCGACGATGTTCGGCCAATCGTCGGTGCTGTAACGCCAGAGCACCGGCAGCGTGTGGCATTCGATGCAGCGATGGACGAAAAGCGTGCGGCCTTCGCGCAACATCACAAGATCGACATGTTGTCCGCTTCTCGCGGTCGCCATCTGCGGCGTAACAGGGGGAACGTAGTTGGTCAATTCGCAACTGATTAGCACGAAAACGAGCGCGACGAAGATTGACACCATCTTCATCTTAGAAACCCATTCCAAAAATTGTGCGCAGTTGGAAATCCGGCTCGTCATGCGTATCAGTCGCTTGCGCGAGAGCGGTGATCGTCACAAACCAATTTCCACGGCGATAAGAGACGTTCGGCCCGACGAAGAAATTTCTGATCTTTTCCGTGTCGCGCCACTCTGGAAATACAAATTCATGCAGCACTTCTATTCCCGCGGAAACGGTTGGCGAGATTTCATAGCTCGCACCAAGCGCTTGGATGAATTCGCCTTCGCGCTCGGCGAGATCGCTTCTTTCCCATACCGATTCAAATGTGGCATTATAAGCGAGGATGAGCGGTCCAAAGTTTTTCTGGCTGATCAGCTTCGATTCCAATTCGATCAGTCGATCCCCCACTCTCAGCTCTCCGTAGATCGACAGCCCGACAGGATCGACAACTGGGTTGGTAAAATTGTAGATCAACTCGATCGCCGTATCCGAATAGGTAGAGCCGGATTGTTCTGGATCGCTTTTATAAAACCAGTCTGCGAGATAAATGCTTGCCTGGAGCTTGTCGGTTACTCCGTATTCGAGTTCGTGGCGGAAATCGACCTGATCAAATCTGCCTGGCCCTGTGGCATGGCGCCACGTGACCCAATTTTCCAGCTCCAGGCTGCCAGACGCTGGTGTATTGGCCTCGTAAAGAAAAGTAAAGTGGCGCGCGCCACCAAAAGAGGACAACGCTGATAAGATTGCGGCTACGAAAATGCCGACGCGCAACGCAGGCTTCATTTGACCGCGAACGCTATCAGAGCAATTCGCGGACTGCTGCCGGGCCATTGCTTTTTTTTAGCGCCTGCTTGCGCCGTGTCGCGCGCGCACTATTCCCGTTTTTCAGCCGTTCCCATCATGCAGTGATTCGCGTTTACGATGAAGCTGGCAACGTGAGAGAGACGCACGAGCACGCGGGCGAATTGACAGGGCCGTGAGCCTTACGTGCGTCATGTCGGCGCTGTGGTGTTTTGCTGTTTTGCCTCCAATGGCGGCAGGCATGAATTTAGGGGCGAAGAAATCTTCGTGACCTTTTACAAAGATTCGTCCGATAGTGTAAAAAGCCAAGCGGCCCCCGGAAATGAGTTCTATGTACGGCGTTTTGTACGCATTCATCAGCGCGGGATTTTACGAGGAATTCACGTTTCGTGGATTTTTGATGCAAGGCTTAGCGATGTTGTTTGGTGGGAGTCGCGGCGCATGGATAGGCGCTTGTATAACGCAAGGTGCGCTGTTCGGGGCAGCGCATGCTTACCAGAATCCACTCGGCATCGCGATCACCGGCACACTCGGCATTTTGATGGGACTGCTGGTTCCTGCGTCGGGGCGCAATCTTTGGGCCGTGATCATCGGCCATGGGCTCTTCGACGCGAGTCGTTTTGTTTTGTTCTATTTTGAAGGGCCGCCGACCGGCTGATCACCTTGATTGGCCGCTGTTTTCGCTGCGCGCCCGGCGGTCGCGCCCTACCAAGTACCGAATCGTCAGCGGTTCACCAGGCGCGAATCGAACTCGAAATCAATCGGTGAAGCTATTCGGATACGCTTGAAATCTGGATCCAGGGGGTTGAGCAGAAAATTTGTGTCGGCAGGGCTAACGGCGCTTGGCAGCGCAAGAACCGCAGAGCGCCGCTCTTTGACCCAGTGATCGCCGATTTCCCGCGCTTCGATTGGAGGAGGATGCATCCGCCAGTTCGCCGGCAATTTTTCGTGTCGGAAGCGTTCTGTGAGACTGTCCGGCCACTCCAGGTAAAATGCCTTGTGTTCCTCAACGGTAAACGGGATCCGGTTGACGAAAACTTCAAACGCGGCCGTGGATTGATATCCGCTGATATATACAACACGCGCGCCAGGAGAGTTCCAACGCCCTCCGTAGCGCCAGGGACCTTCTCCCGTAAATGCTGTTCGTGCGCGGCTTGCGCGCACAATGCGCCAGCCGGAGCCCATCGGGTTAGGAGCCTGTTGAGGTACTCAGGCATGTCGCGCGAGAGTGCCTCGGTCTGGATGGCAAGGCGCGAGCGACGAACATGTTCGCGCCTACCTGTGAGGAGCGAGCAACGCCGCCAGACGGACCAAGGCGCTCTCGCCCTCCGGGTTGAGCCGCTTTTCCGTCTCTCCGGCATTGTTCGTCGGTTACGGACCACTGGTGGTATGCGTCCTCCTCACGCCTTCGAGAGAGGAAAAATCGGCGGCAACGCGACACGTCTGTGTACCTCAGCAGGCTCCTAGGAATAAACGCCGTAATCGATTCGCCCCAGCAAATTGTCCACTTCCCGCGCGCCGATTTCGGTCTTTGCATAATCCAGCGGCACTACGCCGCCGAGACCGTATTGCGGAAACTTAAGCCAGGCTCGTCCTCTTTCGAGGTTGCCAAAAACGCTGGCCGCGTGCTCGAGCAGCCGGGAAAAACGGATGAGCTTGTCCGATTCATCCGGCGACAGGCGTCCCGCAGTTTTGCGCCGGTGCAGCGTTGCCCTGGAAATGGAAAGTTTTGAGGCCAGTTGTTCGAGCGGTAGATCGAGGTTTTTTCGGAGTGCCTCCAGTTCCGCGAAAGGCAATCCTTTCTCGATCCGGCGGATCAGATGAGTCGGATGCATCGGCTTTGGGCTGGCTGTTTTTCTTTCGAGTGTCGCGGTTTTCATGACAATGACATCCCCTTTGTCCAATTGATACAATTTACTGTATCAAATGAAACACTCAAGTTAACAATCATAGCGAAACGAAGAAGGGTCGCGCAGCGGCCAATGCTTCAATTCACGCCGCGATCTGGCCGAGCACGGTGCGCAGTTCGTGAAAATCCACCGGCTTCGCCAAATGGAAATCGAATCCAGCTTTTCTGCCGCGCTCGATATCGTCGTGCGCTGCAAAGCCAGATATCGCCACCGCTTTCACGGCTCCTTTTCGTTTCGCTTCCACAATGATATCGTAGCCATTCCCGTCTGGAAGCGCGATGTCACACAGCACGACGTCGAACTCTTTGGCGTTGATCATGTCCAGTGCGGTCCGAGCGTCGTCAGCCGTGGAAATATCGTGACCGAAATGATTCAGCAGCCGAGATAACGCCTGCAGCGTGTCGCTGTGATCCTCTACGACGAGAATTCGCAAACTTTTGCCCGAATTATACTCCGTCCTCGATCGATCCTCGCTCATCTTTCCAAAACCCCGCGAAGCCCTATAATCGGATTTTTCGTCGCGTCCAGATGCAATTTTGGTGTTGCCGAAATATTACAGCTGGAAAAACGTTCGTAGCCGGTGCAGGAAGTTGGCCGTGTATTGGCGTTCCTTTAATGCATGCTCGTCCGTGCTTGTAGCTTCTTTCAGGATCCCTTCGGTTTCCATTTTTCGCTGTGCAAGCAACTGACTCAACTGCTCCATGCAGGTTGGGGCGCCGCTTAGCACTTCGGCCATCACCGGTTTTCCGATTTCCATCACGTAGCAGTCGCCGTCTGCGCGTACCGTAGCGCTGCGCGGTTCGCCAGTGAGCAGCGACATTTCACCGAAACAATCGCCCGCTCCCAGGCTTGCAACTCGGATTTTCGATCCATTTTTTGATACGAAAACGTGTGCTGCCCCGCGCAGCATCACGAACATTGAATCGCCCGCGGCGCCTTCCTCGATCACCGGTTCGCCACGACCGAAAAGTTTGAGGCGCGCCTCTTTGACCATCTGATTGAGTTGGTCTTCGGAAAGACACTCGAAGAGCCGTTCCCCGCGCAGAATGGAGATTGCCTCCGCCTGCTCTTCCTGTACTGCGAGAGCTGGCTTGCGCTGCACTTGCAACGTGCGAATCGGAAAGGGAATGGTGATACCCTGGCGCTTCAACTCGTACCACACATTAGTGCGCACAGAGTCGTTGGTTTCGTTGATCCGGGAGTGATTGCCCATGTAGAATTTGATCTCATAGGTCATGGCGTAATCGGCGAAGTCGACCAGGAACACTTTGACAGGGGGATCAGGAACAACGTTTTTAGCGCTCTGCGCGGCGCGCCGCAGCGTGTCTTTCACAAGGTTGGGTGGGTTCTTGTATTCAACGCCAACACGAATCCGCATGGCATGGATCTCGGTCGGATAGTGCAGATTGACGATCTGGTGGCTCACCATCTCGTTGTTCGGGATGTCGAGATAAATGTCGTCGTTGGTACACAGCCGCGTGGAACGCCAGTTGATCTCACGCACCTCGGCGTAGGTGTCGCCCACCTTCAACCAGTCTCCGAGCTTGTAGGGCCGGTTAATGTGAATCGCTATGCCGCCAATAATTCCGGCGAACAGATTCTGCCCGGCGAAACCGACGACGATTGCAATGACGCCGGAGCCCGCCAGCAGTCCTTTCAATTGCGCTTCAGCATGGTAGCCGTAGCTCAGGACAAGGAGCAGTACAGCCAGGAAAATTATTCCGCCGACAACCTCACGAAGAAACTGTGGAATCGTTGTTTGACGTTTCTTTTCGAAATAGAGGTCCCAGATGTAGCGATTTACCAGAGCGACAATCAGCGCCGTGCTCAACAAAATCGCCGCTGCTCCAATATGAAACCGCCATGGAGCATGCACTCCATA
The DNA here is from genome assembly GCA_003219945.1 of Verrucomicrobiota bacterium. Classification (GTDB taxonomy): domain Bacteria; phylum Verrucomicrobiota; class Verrucomicrobiia; order Chthoniobacterales; family UBA10450; genus Udaeobacter. The sequence continues at coordinate 6,374 of QHQV01000089.1, forward strand.
AACCGCGATGGCGGCATAAAAAGCGAGCGTCAAACAGAAAAGCCGAAACAGCAATCCAAGCTGAACACCGGCGCGACGCTTTAAGAATCGCCCAATACCAAGGGCGACAAAAAACGTCACGATAAACACGACTACGGTCATGCCATCCCGCTGCGCTTCGGTTACCGCGTTGAACATCGAGGCAATAGTATATCAGAACCAGACCGCCGGAATAGTTTTTCTGCGTTATGGTTAAAAGACGAACCGGCTCCTGCGCCGAGCTGACGGACTGGCAGGTCTATTTTGGCGGGGCGAAAACCAACCACGCCCACCCCGCAAGGAAACAAAGACCACCAACGGGAGTAACCGGGCCAAGCCAACGGAGATTTGTTAGGGCAAGCAGATACAAGCTCCCGCTAAACAGCAAAATCCCCGTAAGCAGCAGCAAGCACGCGCCACGGTTGATGGTCCCATAGAGCGCTAGCAAGAGGAGCGCAATTGCATGGATGAGGTGGTAAAACACCGCCTTATCCCAGACATCCACCATCCCCCGCCCTTCAAGCGTCGACCGCAAACCGTGCGCTCCAAATGCTCCCAGTGCGACTGCAAGGAAACAAAGCACAGCTGCGATACGAAAAAGCAAGATCGACATGTTGTTAATTCGAGCGATTTTGCCGCATCTCCAACTCCTTTTCCAAATCCTTCAGGCCTAATTGTCGGTTTCGGCGAGTCGTTCTGATGTAGAAAATTGTTCCAGCTACTCCAAGGGCGGCTGCTCCGAGAAAATTCAGTGCTGGCCCAAGTTTCCACAGATATGCGCCAAGGATTGCGCCGGCACTGACTATCAAATCGCGGATGAGATAATATGAACCTATCATTTGGCCGCGTTTGACAGGATCGCTGTATCCGATGATGAGCGCTTTGCGCGATGTATCGCCGAACTCTTTAAACCCACGAATCACAAATGCGATGACCAGGAAAACTGCGCGACATCAATAAGCTGATCGGAAAAAGCGTGAACATGATGAAGGTCACGATCACGAATGGCTCGCGGCGATATCGATCCGCATAGTGCGAGGCGGGAATGATACATAATATGGCGGCGAGCATTTCTACCGTGGTGAGAACGCCCACCTGCTGAGCGCTAACGCCGATGTAATCCATCGCAAAAATGACAACCCACGCATACGGGACCCGTTCGCAAAAACGAATAAGGATGTCGCTTAACAGCAAACGCCGCATCGGTTGATTGAACTCGTGAAAGCTTCGCCAAAAAGTCCACCGCTCTGACTGCGGCGCCGTTCCCGCGGCGATTCGCGCGTCCGCATCCGAGTCATCGCGCAGTTGCCGTTGCACCAGGATTGTGAGTCCGGAGAGAAAGATCGAGATGACAAGCGCAATTCGCACCCCGTCGATGACTCCAAAATGATCGATCAACATCCCGCCAAGAATGGGCGCGATCATAATCGGCAACCGTTTGATTACCGATTGAACGCCAATACCCATTGAGTGGCGATTTGCCTCCAGTGCAGCTCCGACGAGGGAAAAGGTCGCCGGTAGAGAAAAACAACTCCACGAAAGGAACAAAAACATTCCGACAATGACGGCGCCCCAATGCGGAACAAGCAAGACCACCGTGTAACCAACAATTGAGAGCACATTGAAAATGATCAATGCGGGGCGATGTCCCCAACGATCAACGAGTACTCCCCCCGGATAGGCGTAGATCGCGCCGAGCAGAGTGCGCAACGCGTCGTAAAGACCGATGACAAAAACCGTGGCTCCAACCGCCTGCAGATACTTCGGCAGAAAACGCATCCATAGCTCTTCGCCTGCGCCAATGACAAATATGGCGATAAGCAGGATGACGAGATTGCGTTTGAGCCCGAAAAAATCAGCTAGGTTACTTCGGCGACTAAATCGCTTCTGATCCGGCGTTTGCATTCTGCGCAAAGCGCATCGTACACGATAAATTCGCGTTCGAGAATTTCGTGATCACTCAATCCGAGTGCTCCGAAGCCGCTGGCGATCCAGCGCAAACCTTCTCCGGCTGGATGCGGATTGATGGGATGCGAATCAGCTGCGCGCACAATCTCGCCAAGCAAGACGAGCGCCTGATCGGTGAGCTTGTATTTTTTCATGATCGAATTGAACGAAACGTCTTCGCCGTGATGCCCTATCTCGCAATCAGGCACATCGAATACGATTCCATTGCTGATGCTGGCCCAGTCGGTGTCCTGCGGCAGGAACACAAACTCGGCTTCTAGGTCAACGAATTTTTTGATCAGCCATGGGCAAGCCACGCGCTCCACTTTAATTTTTTCGCGAGTAATCCATTTCATAAGCTAGACTCCTGTCTTGTGGCAGCCTGGTTCTGGTACGCGGTCGTTGCTGCCGTGCTTTACGGTGGGCACGAAATCTTTACCCGTCTTGCTGCCGAGCGCATGGGTGAAGGTTTTTGGCGAACCAGCATCGTGGCAGAGAATCGCCAGCGTTGCATTTGCGATCATTGGTTTTGGCTGCGCAAATAATTCTAAGTTCACTTTGTGAGAAGCTGGAGTCTGATATAGGCCATTGCGTGTGCGTCGCCGACAATGTCACGCCCGGCGGAAAAAAGCAGGTTGAAATGGTCGCTCAACTTCCATGTCAGGCCGATGTTGAACGCGAAGTCGAAGTTCGCTGCGCATTCCTTTGGTGAGTTGCAGAACAACTCCGCCCCAAGCGTCAGCCGAGTGGTGATCTCACGCTCGAGAACTGCGCCAGCGCAAAGGTAATCACGTGTAT
>QHQV01000090.1 GCA_003219945.1 Verrucomicrobiota bacterium
AGGCTGGTGTTCATTTTGGACACCAGACGAAGCGTTGGAATCCCAAGATGAAGCCCTTCATCTTTGAACAGCGCAATCAGATTTACATTATCAATCTTGATGAAACTGTGAGGCAGCTCCGGCGTGCAACCGATTTCCTGCAGGAGGTCGCGCGTCGCGGCGGCCGGATTTTGTTCGTCGGCTGCAAAAAACAGGCGCAGGAAGCAATAAAAGAAGCCGCATTGGCGTGCGGGCAATTCTACGTGAACCAACGCTGGCTGGGCGGCACGCTCACTAATCTCACAACGATCCGCAAGAGCATCGGCCGATTGCAATACATCGAGCAGATCGAACGGTCGCCGGAATACAAGAAAATGGGCAAACAAGAATTGGCTGCGCTAAATCGTGAGGCTGCAAAACTCAGGCGCAACCTCGAGGGGATCCTCGACATGTCAGAACTTCCCGACACGCTCGTGGTGATCGACACCTTACGCGAGCAAAACGCCGTGAATGAGGCGCGCCGCCTCGGGATTCCCGTGGTCGCTATCGTGGATACTAACGCCGACCCCGAACTCGTCGATTATCCGATAGCGGGGAACGACGATGCTATCCGTGCGATCCGAGTGATTTTGCAAAAACTGGTCGACGCGATTGTTTCGGCCAGCAGCGAGGCACGGATACGCGAACAGGTGGAAATGGCAGGCGTATCGGCCTGACGCTACCCGCTTCAGCGGTTCAATTCGCTGACGCTTCAACGATTCTGAGGACCTAATGAACACAACAACTGAAATCGATCCAAAACTCGTCAAGCAACTCCGTGAAAAGACCAATGCCGGATTTATGGATTGCAAGCGTGCTCTCGTCGAAAGCGGCGGCGACTTGGAAAAGGCCGAAACGATCCTGCGCACGAAAGGCATCGCGACCGCCGCGAAAAAGGCCACGCGTGCGACGAAAGAGGGAATCGTCGCATCGTACATTCATCTGCAGGGCAAGGTTGGTGTGCTCGTAGAAGTGAACTGCGAGACTGATTTCGTGGCGAGAAACGAGAATTTCCGAGAATTCGTGAAAGACATCACGCTGCATATCGCCGCCGCGCACCCGCTTTACGTCAGCCGCGCTGATCTTCCGGGCAACCTGATCGAGGCGGAACGCGAAATTTACAAGGCACAGGTACAAGGCAAGCCGGCGCACGTTGCGGACAAGATCGTCGAAGGCAAAGTCGAGAAATTCTACAGCACGGTTTGCCTGCTCGAGCAGGGCTTCATAAAAAATCCCGATGTGACAATTAGCGATTTGCTGAATTCGAAGATTGCCGAACTTGGGGAAAACATCGTCATTCGTCGCTTCGTTCGGTACCTGGTCGGCGAGCCGCTGCCGAACGAAGCATAGTTGTAGCAGCGAACGCCGAATTTTGGAAAAGGCGTTCGCCGCGGCGAGCAGCTCTACAACCCGCGTGGCCATTCAGCCAATCCGTGGTTTAGTTGAGTGGAATGGCGCTCACTGAATACAAACGCAAACGGGACTTCAAGAAAACCAACGAGCCGTCAGGCAAACCGGTTCCAAAAAAAATCAAAGGCGCATCGCGTTTTGTCATTCAAAAACATGCTGCGCGCCGGTTGCATTACGACTTCCGCCTAGAAATGGAAAGCGTGCTGAAATCCTGGGCGCTGCCGAAGGGACTTCCCTGGAAGCGGGGCGAAAAACATCTCGCCGTCGAAGTGGAAGATCATCCGATTGAATATGAAGACTTCGAAGGGGTAATTCCCGAGGGACAGTATGGCGGCGGCACCGTGATGGTCTGGGACTGCGGGACCTACTACGTTTACGGCGAACAACCGATAAAATCGCTAAGGGAAGGTAAGCTGCATCTTCTTCTTGATGGCAAAAAAGCGAAAGGCGAATGGACCCTCGTGCGGATCCGCGGCCGCGATGGCGAAAAGAATCAGTGGCTGATCCTAAAAACCGGTGACGACGTAAAACCAATTTCAAGCAAGCTCGAAGATGAATCGGTCAAGACCGGCCGCACGATGAAACAAATCGCAGACGCGCGCGACGCCGAGTGGCAATCGAATCGTGTAGAAGACCAAAGTGCGACATCGCAATTCAAAGCGCGAATCCGAGAGGCGATTAAAAAAAAACCAAAAGATGAAGCGGTAGGGCGCGACCGCCGGGCGCGCCGGGACGCTCTTCCAAGGGAGGCGCACGGACGCCTCGGCGAGCCGTCCCTACCAGATTTGCCTGGCGGAAAGCCGCGTTTCGTCGAACCGATGAAAGCGAAATTGATGGAGAAACCGCCAGCAGCTGGCGACTGGATTTACGAGCTCAAGTTCGACGGCATCCGATTGATTGCGATCAAAGACCGCGGAAAAGTTTCGTTGCTGTCGCGAAATCAAAACGATTTGAGCGCGCGTTTTCCCGAGATCGTCGACGCCGTCAAAAATTTACCCACAGATGAATGTGTGCTTGATGGCGAAGTAGTCGCGCTTGATGAGCAGGGCCGTTCGTCATTCCAGCTTTTGCAAGCGCGCGAGATGGAAGGGCGAAAATCGCCGATTTATTTTTATGTTTTCGATCTTCTCCAACTCGACGGCAAGAGTTTCGTCTCCATGCCGTTAGAGGCGCGGAAAAACGTTTTGGAGAAACTATGTGCGAGCGGAGGAGACGCCCGGATTCGATACTCTGGCGCGATTGGTGGCGATGCCGAGCATCTCCTCACGGAAGTGCAGCGCCGCGGCTTGGAGGGAATCATTGGCAAATTGCGCAACTCCGTTTACGAACCCGACCGGAGGAGCGGCGCATGGATCAAACTCAAATGCGTCAATGAACAGGAATTCGTCATTGGTGGATACACCCCGCCGCAAGGGGCTCGAAAATATTTTGGCGCGATTCTGGTCGGTTACTACAAAGATGGTGACCTCGTATTCGCAGGGAAGGTCGGCACCGGATTTACAACGAAATCATTAGCCGCATTGCACAAGAAATTCCGCGCCGAGGAACGTTCCGACTGTCCGTTTGTCGATCTGCCATCAAAACAAAACGGCCAATGGGTGCTCGGCATCACGCCTTCAATGATGAAAAAGATGCACTGGATCAACCCGAAGTTCGTGGCGGAAATAAAATTCGCCGAGTGGACGCGAGACGGAAAACTGCGTGCACCAGTATTCCGCGCTTTACGCGACGATAAGCAACCGGGCGAAGTTGTTCGAGAGACGCCGCCGACGTGATGGCGGCAGGCCGAGTTGTTGCGCCAGAAACGTCTCGAACCTGATTAGCAAAGCGATGCGCGCATTTTCGACCGCTTACTCGAACATTAAAAAAGCCGGGAAAATTACGCGCGAGGATTGAGGGACCTCGACAAGTCCTCTGCCATCACCGCGGCGATGATTTGATCCGGCTGGACTGCACCGAGAAATTTCGAAAGGAGGGTTGAGAATTCGGGTATGAGAATTGCACAAGTGGCGCCGCTTTATGAAAGCGTACCGCCGAAATATTACGGGGGAACAGAGCGCGTCGTGTCGTATCTCACAGAGGAGCTGGTGCGACGGAGCCACGATGTGACGCTTTTTGCGAGCGGAGATTCGGTGACGAAAGCGCACTTAGTGGCTGCGTGCCGAAGGTCGTTGCGATCGGATAAGCATTGTCAGAACCAAATGGCGCACCACTTCGTTATACTGGAACGACTCTTCCAGCGCGCGGCCGAGTTCGACATCATTCATTTTCATATCGATTACTTGCATTTTCCGCTGAGCCGACGGGAGCTGATCACGCACGTCACCACATTGCATGGACGGCTCGATATTCCGGATCTGATCCGCTGTACCAAGAGTTTCAGGATATGCCTGTAATTTCCATTTCGAATGGCCAGAGAGAGCCATTGCCGTGGGCAAACTGGCAGGCAACGGTCTATCACGGTTTGCCCGTCGAGATGTACCGGTTTCGCGAGAAGCCGGGAAATTATCTGGCTTTTCTGGGGCGGGTTTCGCCTGAAAAGCGAGTGGACCGCGCGATTGAGATCGCCAGGCTGGTGGGCATGCCGCTTAAGATTGCTGCGAAAGTTGATCCAGTAGATAAAGATTATTTCGAATCGGTCATCACTCCATTGCTGAGCAATTCACTCGTGGAATTCGTGGGCGAGATTGGCGATGCCGAAAAAGATGAATTTCTGGGCAACGCCTATGCGCTGCTATTTCCGATCGATTGGCCGGAGCCGTTCGGGCTCGTCATGATTGAAGCGATGGCCTGCGGCACACCGGTCATAGCTTATCGGGGCGGCGCGGTTCCGGAAGTAATCGAGCAGGGTCACACCGGGTTCGCTGTAGAAGGACTACAAGACGCAGTAGACGCGGTTCGACGCATATGGAAGTTGAGCCGAAAACGGTGCCGCGAAGTGTTTGAAAAACGGTTTACGACTACGCGGATGGCGCATGATTACGTGCAAATATTCGAACGGCTAATTAGCAAAGACGAAGAGAAAATATTCGAGGCTGCATAATGGCTAGAGGAGAAGTGATTCGTATTCGGAACGAGTTTTACATTCGTTCCTCTTCAGCTCGCGTGGACGTGCGCACGCGGGTTTTGAAACAGGGAGACATGTTCGCTGTTTTCGATCGATTTGGGGACGTCGAAACGTTTGGCAGTGGCGAACTCGGATTGTATTATCAGGACACGCGATTTTTGTCCCGGCTGACTTTGAAGCTCGGAAAGGATCGGCCTTTGCTGCTGAGCTCTACCGTCCGGGAGGACAACGCCATTCTTGCTGTAGACGCTACTAACCCCGACGTCTGGCGCGACAGCGAGATCGTAGTTCCAAGAGGAACAATACACGTGTTTCGCTCAAAGATTTTGTGGGACAAAGCCTGTCACGAGCGGCTTCGTATTCACAACTACGGACGCGCAGCTGTCGATTTTACTTTGTCTATCGAATTCGATGCCGATTTTGCCGATATTTTCGAATTGCGTGGGATGCGTCGGGAGCGTCATGGTCGTCGCTTGGAACCTGAGATCACTGACGACGGAATCGTGCTGGCGTACGAAGGATTGGACCGACGGTTTCGCCGGACACGCATCATGTTCGACCCGAGGCCATCTCGTGTGAGCAAGTCTGTCGTCACCTGCCAGGTTCATTTGGAGTCCGGCGAGGATGCTAGTTATCAATGGACGATTGCATGCGAGGTAGACGGCGATTCGCATGGTGAGAGCGAGTCTTACGAAAAGGTCATGCACGAGGCAACCGCTGCCCTTCAACGCACCCGCGCTCGGGAACCGCACATTTTCGCTGACAATGAACAGTTCAACGACTGGCTGAACCGTTCGCTGGCCGATCTCCACATGATGCGAACGGAGACGCGCTATGGGCCGTATCCTTACGCTGGTGTTCCCTGGTTTAGCACCGTGTTCGGGCGCGACGGAATCATCACGGCATTACAAAGTTTGTGGTTCGATCCATCGGTCGCGCGCGGCGTCCTCGCCTATCTCGCCGCCAATCAGGCCGACGCTGAGAAGCCCGGGCAAGATGCGCAACCCGGCAAGGTGCTGCATGAATTCCGTGATGATGAGATGGCCGTCTTAGGCGAGGTGCCGTTCAGGCGCTACTACGGGAGCATCGATGCGACGCCGCTTTTTGTGATGTTAGCAGGCGCATATTACAAGCGCACAGGTGACCGCGCTTTTGTGGAGTCGATTTGGTCGAATCTCCAGCGCGCGCTTCAATGGATCGACCACTATGGGGACGCAGACGGTGACGGTTTTGTCGAGTATAGCCGCAGATCGAAACACGGTCTTCTTCATCAGGGTTGGAAAGATTCACAGGACTCTGTTTTTCACAGCGACGGCGTTCTTGCCGAAGCGCCCATCGCGCTGTGCGAAGTGCAGAGTTATGTTTATGCCGCGAAGCTCGCTGCCAGCGACCTGGCTTTGCTATTAGGGGATAGCACAGCCGCGCAAGAGCTGAAGAACCAGGCTGAGAGCTTGCGCGGTCGGTTCGAGGAAATCTTCTGGTGTGAAGACATTTCCACATACGCCCTGGCATTGGACGGCAGCAAGCGGCCCTGCAGAGTGCGAACGTCGAACGCTGGTCATTGTCTTTTCGCGGGTATTGCGACGGAGGAACACGCGCGTCGGGTTGCGACTACACTGACTGATGAAACATCATTTTCCGGATGGGGAATTCGCACGGTAGCGAGCAATGAGGCGCGCTACAATCCGATGTCGTATCATAACGGTTCGATCTGGCCGCACGACAACTCACTGATCGCGGCGGGATTTGCCAGGTACGACCTGAAGGGTTCGGTTGCCATGGTGCTCGCTGGTATGATGGACGCGAGCATCTTCTTCGATTTACATCGGCTTCCGGAACTATTCTGCGGCTTTCCGCGACGACCCGGTGAAGCGCCCACATTGTATCCAGTTGCGTGCGCTCCACAGGCGTGGGCATCCGGTGCTGTATTTCTTTTGCTGCAAGCGTGTCTCGGGCTCGATGTATTTGCTCCAGAAAGAAGGCTGGTGTTTTCGAAGCCATTCTTGCCGCAATTTCTTCCGCAAGTCAGCATTCGTGATTTGAAAGTGGCAGACGCAAGCGTTGATCTTCTGCTCACGAGACACGACGAAGGAGATGTAGGTGTCAATGTTCTCCGACGGAACGGCATTCTTGATGTTGTGGTTTTGAAGTAAATGGCAGTGATTGCGCTTGTCGGCGCAGATCGCCACAATATTGTGCCGTGATGAACGCAAAGGTGATCGTCATGCCAAAAGCCGCCGTGCTGGATCCGCAGGGAAATGCGGTGCGTGATGCGATGCGCCACCTGGGAATGCCGGAAGTGCGCAGCGTTCGAATCGGGAAATACATGGAGATCGAGATCGAAGGGAAAGACGGCGAGCTTGAATCGCGGCTGCACCAGCTTTGTCGCGATTTGCTGTCGAATCCGGTGATCGAAGATTACGAATTGCTGGAAGACGAATCAGGATACAACCAGACGAAGACTCAGAGGAAGAGTTTATGAAAGCGCTGCGATATTTTTTCTGCGTAGTATTTCCGCCGCTTGCAGTGCTGATGACCGGACGGATCGCGAGTTTCTTTCTAAGCCTCATTTTGACATTGCTCGGTTGGATACCAGGGATCATCCACGCATGTCTGGTGGTGAACGATTACCACGCGGAGCAACGCGCACGCACGCATTAAAATCACGATGAACTTTGCCGTCATTCAGTTTCCCGGTTCCAACTGCGACCAGGATTGTGTTGCAGCGATTAATGGGCTCGACGGATTGAAAGCTCAATACGTCTGGCACAAGGAAACTTCGCTCAATGCTTTCGATGCAATCGTGCTGCCCGGGGGATTTGCGTACGGCGATTACCTTCGGTGCGGAGCCATCGCTCGTTTTTCGCCGATCATGAACGCAGTAATCAGCGATGCGCGCGCCGGAAAGCTGGTGCTCGGCACTTGCAACGGATTTCAGGTCTTGTGCGAAGCCGGTCTTTTGCCGGGCGCGCTGGTCCGAAACCGCTCGCTCCGGTTTGTTTGTGACATGGTCACTACGCGCGTTGAGGTAGATGATTCTCCATTCACCCACGGCTGTCCGAAAGGAACACTTTTGCGCCTCCCTGTGGCACACGGGGAGGGCTGTTTTTTTTCTGACCCGAAAACTTTGCGTGATCTGAACGCCAATGAACAATTGGTTTTGCGTTACGCGGACGATCAGGGCTGCATCGTTCCCGAAGCAAATCCAAATGGCTCAATCGAAAACATCGCGGGAATTTGTAACCGCGAACGGAATGTTTTCGGTTTGATGCCGCATCCTGATCGCGCCTCGGATGCGGAGCTCGGCAGCGCAGACGGCGCGAAAATTTTTATCTCGATGATGGAGACGATTCGCGCGACCCGCTCAAGTAACGCAGCCGAACGCATCAACCAGGTGGCGTGACTCTCGCCATCTCACAGAAATCACGTAACAATCGGCCAGCTTGGCGTTTGGAACATAGGGCTGAGGTGTTGCGATCATTACAGCAGTGTCGCAAAACCGAACATTCATTCCGCTTTCCACGCCGCATCCGCGTCTCGGAGAATAGGTGGCATCGCTGTTGCTTACGAAGGAACGCGAAACCAACTCAACTCCTATGCTCCTAGAAAAAACCTTACACATGAGCCAACCGTTGGCCGAGTGCAAAGCACGCTTGGCCAGTATTCAATCCTATCGACGACAGTTTTTGATGGTGACACGGGCAACCGTGACGTCATCCAAGACGGTCGATTTTAGCTTTCGTGGACCGTTCGGTTTCGAGGCGCACACTGTGCTGCTGTCGGTGGACGGCGACTCGCCCAACCAATATGCGTTCGAGTCCGTGGGTGGAAACATTTCCCTCATGGGCATCGTTGATTTCGCTGAGATCCGACCGCACTGCACGGAGATCACACTCGCGGTCCACTACGAAATCAAAAACAAACTTTTCGCGTGGCTTGATCGCCGTCTGCATTTTGTGGACAGCTTTGTGAACGCCGAACTGCGAAGCATCCGCGCGCATTTCGAGGGAATCAGGTCAAGCTATCTGGAGCGCCCACGCGCCATGCCCGTGCTCCAGCCGGCTCACGCCTGAGGAAGCGGCATTTGTTACGGTAGAAATCGTTCCTGATCGGGAAATTCGGGTCACCCGGGCCAGCCTATTCGCACGGCACGTTTACGGTCGAGGCGCAGGATCTGGCTCGGGTGAAGGGCGACTTTCGCCTTGGGATCGCGAATTTTGATTCCATCAATTTCTACGCTTCCCTGTTTGATCAATCGCGAGACTTCGCTGTGCGATTTTTCTAACTGGAACACTTTGCGATAAACGTCCGAGACGACAGTCACGGCCGCGAAGTCTTGTTGTTCACCCGGTGAAAACGTCGGCAGATCGGTGTTCTTCAAGTCACGTTTGCTAAAGCGCGTGTTCCACTCATCCAGCGTTCTTTTGGCGGCATCCGCGGAGTGGTAAGTCTGCACGATTTCGAACGCGAGCTGCTTCTTGGCCTCTAGCGGATGCATGTCTCGCCGCGCTGCGCGTCGCAAGAGCAATTGGTAATAGCGCGCCATCAGCTTGTCCGAAATGCTCATCAGTTTCCCGAACATTTCTGAGGGAGACTCGTTGATGGCGACGTAGTTACCCAAGCTTTTGCTCATTTTTTTGGAGCCATCCAAGCCTTCAAGAATCGGGAGCAGGAAAACGACTTGCTGCGGCATGTCCTCTTCTCGTTGAAAATCGCGACCGATTAGAATGTTGAAAAGTTGGTCAGTCCCGCCGAGTTCTACGTCGGCTTTCACCATCACCGAATCCCACGCCTGCATGATTGGATATTGAACTTCATGGGCGCGGATCGGGTGCTTTTCTTCGATTCGCGCTTTGAAATCTTCGCGTTGCAACAGCTGCTGCAAAGTGACGCGGCTATTCAAACGGATGACGTCTTCGAAAGACATGGCACGAAACCAGTCACCGTTGCAGACCGTTTCTGTGCGCTCGGCATCAAGAATCTTAAACGCCTGCTCGCGATAAGTCGCCGCGTTTGCGATCACTTCCTGATGCGTCAGATGCGGCCGTGTAACGGATCGACCGCTCGGGTCGCCAATCATTCCAGTAAAATCGCCGATAATGAGAATCGCCTCGTGGCCGAGGTCCTGAAACTGCCTCAGTTTGCGCAAAACAATCGTGTGCCCAAGGTGAATATCCGATGTCGTCGGGTCCACCCCAAGCTTGACGCGCAAGGGTCGGTCCAGCGCAAGCTTCTCGCGCAGTTCGCTTTCATTGATGATCTGCGCGGAGCCTTGTTTCAACAACGCCAGAGCTTCGTCCGGTTGCATGATCCGGTCACAGAATAGCGCACCCGCCTCAGCCGGACGAGCGCTACTTGTTTTTGTTCAACAACTCGCGCACCTGCTCGATCGTGAGCGGCTCGTTGTGTCTGTTGAGCGACTTCTGATTTGTGCCTTCGTTCAGAAAGGGCCGGTTACCGGCATACGCACGAGAGGCGACCTTTTTCCCGGGCTGAGGTGCGTCACGAACACCATGGGCAGTCTGACTTCCCCAGGTAGCCTTGGAATTTGGAAATGTTTGCTGTGACGAAACCTCGAAGGCGGTACGTCCGCCGCGGTAGGTCTGAGAATAAAACGGCGTGGTGGAGAAGTCTCGTGTTCCAGAATAATTTTTAGAGCGCGTTTGTTGATGGACACCGAACCGTCTCCACTAAATTTCTTGTTTTGCGCATCGTTCTGCAGCGTCATATCCGGCTTGAGAAGCCGATCGAGCAGTTTTTTCTCCTGGTCCTGAGCGCGTAGTACGCAGCACAACGCAGCTGTTACCACGAACCAGACTGCAAACGTTGTCCGCACGACGAGAGGCTGCCGGAACAAGTGTTGGTGTGTAAAGCAAATTCCCTTTTAAGTGATTGGCGCGTCCAGTTCGCCGTGATGGGAGGGTTTTTATTGTTTTCGCGGCTAGAGCGGCAGACAATGCGCGCATGGCTGAACACGTTTACAAGAAGATTGAGATTGTTGGCTCATCGCCAAACGGAATGGAGGAGGCGGTCCATAATGCCCTGTCGCGTGCGAGCAAGACGATTCGCAACATGCGGTGGTTCGAGGTAACCGAGACCCGCGGTTATATCGACGAGGGCAAAATCGAGCACTGGCAGGTGACTCTAAAGATCGGGTTTACGCTTGAAGAGTAATATCCCAAGCCTCGCTTGCCCGCTCAGCGATTCAACCGCTTCAACTCTAGCGCTGCAGCGCTTCCCGTTCCTGCGCGGACCGGTACAATTTGGCAGCACCGTAAATCAAGATCGCAGGCTTTAGTGCCATAAAGAGCAGACGAAGCAATCCGGCAAGCACTCGACCCAACGGCAGGCGATTCAACACGTATCCAATCGCAAATGCATAAAAGAGAGACTGTGTCGGCTTTTCGCGCACGTACTCACCGGTTTCATTCATCGCCGTTTCGACTCGGTCTTTCACCCACTGCATTCCGCGTTCGGGAAACTCAGCAACGGTTTCAGGAGATATCTGATCCATGACGCTAATGATTCGCATTTTGAAGCCATCTTGCGCGCATTGAATTATCACCGCAAAGCAAGCCAGAGCGAGCTTGCGCCGGTGCGAGGTGGGAAATCAGCCAGCGGCAATGGCCGGTGAAATGCCGCGGCTCGACGCGTTTCTTTCAGACAGTAGCGGGCCATCACTTTCAGCGCGCGCTCGCCTAATGCAGAACAATTCGTCGAGACGAGAACGTGCGCGTCCCGCTTCGCCACTGCAAGGGCGCTAATGAGCAAACCTTCGAAATCGTCTTGCACACGAAACGTTTTTCCTTCTGGAGAACGCGAAAAAGTCGGTGGGTCGAGGATGATGCTATCGAATTTTTCACCTTTCCGGGCGAGGCGCGGCAGGACGGATCGCACGTCGTCCGTGATAAAGCGGTGATCGATCGTTGACAGGTTGTTCAGCGCAAAATTCTCGCGTCCACGGGTGAGATATTTTTTGGAAAGGTCGATGTTGAGAGTGCCCGCTCCGTTACATGCCGCGTACACGGAAAAGGAACAAGTGTAAGCAAAACAATTCAGCAATCGCTTTGGCGCGATATAACGCACATACCGGCGATTCTCCCGCTGGTCCAAAAACAAACCCGGCGAATAGCCTGTGCCGAAGTCTATGCCGAACTGCAGATACCACTCGGTGGCGACGGTCTGTAAACTCTCGCTGGGATCGCCAATGACCAGGGCCGGTGATTCGCGACGTTCACTTTTTGTCGGAATCAATCGCGCAAAGACGCGTCGCACCTGGAAGCCGACCGAATCGGCCCAGGTTTGGAGCTCTTCCAGCAGCCGTTCGCGGGCTAACAGTCTTTTGAACGAGATCAGGACGTCGCTGCCGAAGCGTTCGACCCACCCATCCTCAATAGTGCAAAGCCGGTGCGCGTCTGTACCCTCCGCTTGGAAATCGCGGAGCAAGCGTGGATCAATCCATCCCGTAATCATTTTGTGTCTGTGCTCCAACGGGATATTTCGAAATAAGTATGGCGCAACGGATGGGTTGCCGGGAAACGCGGCGTTGCTACACTGCCGCGATCACGTTCGCGCCGTCGAATCAACGGCCGCGTGTCGGCGGCGTAACTATGCAACAAGTCACCGTTCGTGTTCCCGCGAGCACTTCCAATCTCGGTCCTGGCTACGATTGTCTGGGCGTTGCGCTCCGACTTTATAACAGCGTCACGGTCGGCTGCGGCAAGGCGCGCCGACGTTCTCATTCACGAATTGTGTCCGATGCGGCAGAAAGATTTTTCAAGCAAACGCGGCGCCGTGCGTTCTCGTTTTCGTGTTCAATTGTGGAACAGGTTCCGCGGTGTCGCGGCTTGGGCAGCAGTGCAACGGTTCGCCTCGGCATCCTGCTTGGGCTGAACCACCTCAGTGGTAAGCCCCTCCATCGATTAACGATGTTCCGATTATGCGCCGAGCTGGAAGGACATCCTGATAACGCTGCACCGGCCACCTTCGGCGGCTTCACCGTGGTGCAGAGTAGCGCGAGCGTCTCGCTTGCGCCGGGCAACCGGAAGACATGCGCTGCCGTGCAGCGTTTCGACGTGGCGTCGCGCTTATATTTCATTCTCCTCGTCCCCGACCTCCAAATCGAAACCGCACGCGCCCGAAGAATTTTACCTTCAAAAATCCCGCGCGTTGCTGCGGTAGAAAACTGTGCGAATGCGTGTGCGCTCACCGCAGCGTTTGCATCGCGGGATTACGAAAAAATGCGTGGCAGTTTTTTCGACAACCTTCATCAGCCATTTCGCACGGAACTGATTCAGTTTCTCCCGCGTGTGATTGAGGCCGCTGAGCGAGCCGGCGCGCTCGGCGCGTTTCTTAGCGGAAGCGGATCCGCGATAGGGTCTATTACGGTCAAAGCGCCCGAAAAAATCGCAACTGCCATGGCGCGCGCTGCGTCCGTGCCCGCTCATACAATTATCACACACGCTGACAACCGCGGCGCGCAGGTGTTGCCCATCCGCCGTCGACCGTGTGGAATCGACCATTAAGATGGGACGCCGACTTGAACAGTTAGAAGAATTCGGGATCGACGTCGTCCTCGAACGACGTCATGGCGTTCGCGCTTCCATCCTGCGCGGTATCCTTTACGCGCTTTCATTCGTTTACGACTGGCTGGTGCAACTCCGGCTTTATTTCTATCGCAAAAGAGTTTTCCGCGAACGCACGCTGGGATGTCTCGTGATCAGCATCGGCAATCTTACTGTCGGTGGAACGGGTAAAACGCCGATTGTTGAGAAGTTTGCCCGCGCTCTGCAGGCGGGAGGACGGCGAGTGGCGATTCTTAGCCGCGGTTACAAAAGCGTTCCGCGAAGACGCGATTGGCGGAGCCGGTTCCGTGGAGATTCCGAGCCTCCACGAATCGTTTCCGATGGAAAATCCCTGCTGCTCGATTCGCTAATGGCCGGGGATGAGCCTTACATGCTCGCCCACAACTTAAAAGACGTAATCGTGCTGGTGGACAAGGACCGGGTCAAAAGCGGCCGGTTCGCCATTGATAAATGGCAGGTCGACACACTGCTGCTCGACGACGGATTTCAATATCTCCATTTAAAACATCGGCTGGATATGGTGCTCGTGGATCGACAAGCACCTTTTGGAAACGAATTCCTGCTTCCCCGGGGTACGTTGCGCGAGGGGCCGCGCAATCTGCGGCGCGCCAGCTACATCTTTATTACCAAGAATACGGGCGACGCTAATTTCGAGTTGATGCGACGAATCCGGCGTTACAATCGCACGGCGGAAGTTATCGAATGCGCGCACAAACCGCTTTACTTGCAGAATGTTTTTACGGGCGAACAATTGCCGCTTGAGGCTTTGCGCGACGCGTTCATTGGTTCGCTGTGCGCAATTGCAGCCCCTGAAAGTTTTGAAGGCGCGCTT
>QHQV01000234.1 GCA_003219945.1 Verrucomicrobiota bacterium
AGCGAGCCCGCCGACAACGTAATCAAAAATCGCGAGGAGATTAAGTTGCTCGGCATAGCGATCCATGTTTTTAACGGTAGTCAGCCTCTGTAGGTGATCCAGCCATCGACCAACTCCATCGTTAAACCGGATGTTGTTAATGAGCCTTGCTGTTCCTAAATCAACGTTGATCTCGTATCACTCCATCGCGTTGGGTGAACGCACGTTGGTCGTGTAGATTTCAACCCGTCGTCATATAGCCTTCTTCGCCGTGTTCGTTGATGTCGAGGCCCTGCCGCTCGATTTCCGCTGCAATACGCAAGCCAATTAGTCCCCTGACGACGACACCAATAATTGCGCTTCCAACGACTGCGAACGCGATCGTGATCCCGATTGCTTTAAATTGTTCCAACCAAAGCGTGTGCCCTACAATCTTCGCAAGACCGTTTTGCGTGGCCGGATTAGGCGCTCCGGCGACGGTTAGTAAAAGATTTGGATTCACACTCGGAGTCGCGAGAAAGCCTGTCAGGAACGCACCGAGTGTTCCGCCTACAGCGTGGACGCCAAAAGTATCCAGCGCATCGTCGTAACCGAACCACGATTTCAATTTTGTGCAGGCGAAGAATGGGATGATTCCCGCTGCAATTCCGATAACTACAGCACCGGTCGGAGCGATATATCCGCAACCCGGTGTGATGACAACCAGCCCGGCCACAACACCGGAACAGAAGCCGAGCACGCTCGGTTTACCGCGCAGGGCGTACTCGAGCATGGCCCACGTGAACGAAGCGACCGCGGTGGCGAGCGTCGTACTCGTGAACGCATTCGCGGCGATTCCATCAGGCGCAAGCGCGCTTCCTGCGTTGAAACCGTACCACCCCACCCAAAGCAAACCGGTTCCCACCATGCAAAGCACCATGCTATGCGGCGCCATGATTTCTTTTTTAAATCCGAGCCGGTGCCCAAGAAGGATACACAAGACGAGCGCGGACCAGCCCGAAGTCATGTGGACGACTGTTCCGCCGGCAAAATCGATCGCCCGGACGCGCGCCGCTGGATTCCAAACTCCATTCATCCATCCATCGATTCCCCACACCATGTGCGCGATCGGGAAATAGACGAGGAACATCCAAATGCCGACAAAAACGAGCACCGCCGCGAACTTCATCCGCTCCGCCACCGCGCCAACGATTAGAGCCGGCGTAATGATGGCGAACATCAGTTGATACATCGCGAAGACATTCTGCGAAACCCAGTACGAATAGTCAGAGTTCGGTCGCGCATCGACCCCGTGCAGAAACGCAAACTTTAATCCGCCGATTACGGGAGACCCGCGCGAAAAAACGAGGGAGTAGCCTGCCGCCCACCAGACAATCGTGACTAGCCCAGCGATGCCGAGACATTGCGCCAGCACAGAAAGCACGTTTTTTGCCCGGACGAGCCCGCCGTAAAAGAGCGCCAGGCCTGGCAACGTCATGAAAAGCACCAATGCGGCGCACGTCATCATCCATGCGTTGTAACTCGGACCAGGCGCGGCAATATTCGAGCTGCTGGCCGAACCGATATCCACCCCGCGCGGCGAATTGGTTACATACGCTTCAAGATCAGCCACGCGTTGCTCGAGCGACGGCGCAGCCGAGGGCGACGACGTTTGACTAAATAGCGGAGATACGAACGCAATGATTCCGGTGAGCAACAAGACCCGTAGCATCACGCGTGTCCGTTATAAATGCGCCAATCGCTAGCGGCAAGAAAAATACCACTACAATTCTTGCGGCAGCACGGCGGCAGCGTGCGCGCCCCACAAGCCGTGGCTGCGATGTGGGCTGTGATGTAGCCTCTTTACACTATGCCGCGTTGCGCCTGGGCGACGACTGAACCGGCCATTACTTATCACGATAAGGAATGGGGCGTTCCTGTACACGAGGATCGAGTGCTTTTCGAGTTCCTGATTTTGGAAGGCGCACAGGCGGGATTGAGTTGGAACACCATTTTAAAAAAGCGCGAGAACTACCGCAAGGCATTCGACGGATTTCGTTGGGAAAAGATCGCCCGCTATGGCAAGCGCGACGTGCAGCGGTTGCTCCAAAACGAGGGGATCGTGCGGAACCGGTTGAAAATCGCAGCTGCGATTGAGAACGCGAAGAGTTTTCTCGCGGTGAAAAAAGAATTCGGAAGTTTCGACGCGTATCTCTGGAGCTTTGTTGGCGGCAACCCAATACAGAATCGTTGGCGAACATTGGCTGACGTACCCGCGCGCACTGGCGAATCCGACGCCATGAGCCGAGATTTGTTGCGGCGCGGATTCAAGTTCATCGGCTCGACGATCTGCTACGCATTCATGCAAGCGACAGGCATGGTCAACGATCACCTGGTAACATGTGCGCGACACGCGGAACTCGGTGGCTCGCGGCAGCGCAAATAAAAAATCGCACCCCTTGAAGTTGAATCACCGATCCATCGTCGCAGCACAGAAGTCGATTCAGTAGTAACAGCTTTGTAACCTTTCGCTGGTTGTTTTGCACCTCCGATGCCCTATCGGAGTCTCGTTTCCGCAATAGAAAAACACTATGTTTCAAATAAAGACTTCTTTAGTATTCGCCGCCGCATTGCTCTTAGTTTGGATTGGCCCGACATTTGAAAGCGGCGGACAAAACCCCAGCCCTACGCCCGCTCGGCCACCAGCTCCCGTCCTGGTCAGTCCGGCTAACGGCGCCTCTCTGGCTCAACCCATCACGCTTGATTGGAATCCCGTATCTGCTCCGGGCGGCCCGATTGGCAGTTACACATGGCAGGTTGGCACAAGCTCGACATTCACCACAGTGATTGCTTCGGGGTTCACGAACATGGATTCCGATCCATCAATTCCCACGCGCACTGCTGACAAGGTGAGCGGTCTGCCCAACGGAACTTATTTCTGGCGAGTCAAATGCTCGCAGCTTGGCCCGAATGGCGGAGTCGATTCGCCCTGGTCAACAGTGCGATCATTCACTGTCACCGGCCTTGGGCCGGCGCCGGCCACGCCCTCTTTTATCACGCCGGCGAACAACGCGCAGTTTCACGTGACTGAGAGCTTCAATATCCAGTGGTCGCCAGTCGTGAATGCTCAGTCTTATATTCTCGAAGCAGATGACGAACCGACGTTTTCCTATCCACTCACTCTCCAGCTTGAGCCGATATCCTTCGGCACGCAATCCGGCGCGATATGGGGAAATCCGCTCACCATCTATTATAGAGTGCGCGCCGTCTCCGTGGACGGGGTGCGCAGTCTTCCTTCTGCGACGCGCAGAGTGCAGATCACGAACGCCGCCCCGATTCCAGCGGGCGTGTCGCCCGTCGCGCCGACTGCCGGAGCAACTGTGCGGCTTCCATTCTTTGTGGATTGGTCGGACACTCCGAACCCGCAGGTGCCCGGCTATGACCTCGAATTCAACACAAGCCCCAATTTTGGCCTCGCTACGCAGGCTTTATTGGTGAGCCCAAGCCGCTCCGATTACATGATCACGCGGGATCTGCTCGCGCCGGGAAATTATTTTTGGCGTGTGCGTGCACTGCACGGCGACGTGGCGGGTCTCTGGTCGGCTGGGCGCGCGATC
>QHQV01000091.1:0-4886 GCA_003219945.1 Verrucomicrobiota bacterium
TGATTCTTACGCTATTGAAACAGCGCAGGCGACGGCGCTTACAAGCGCGGCCGTTTCCCAAAAGATGGCTGACGTTGATTCAGCGTCATGTTGTATTTTTTCCTAGACTGTCTGCGATGGACCGCGCGGAATTACTTTGTCACATTCGCGTATTTCTTGCCGAAAAACATTTCGAGGGATGTGGCGGTTTCGCCATCACCGATGAGGTCCGCGTCACCATTGCGGCCCAAGCTTGTCTTCTATTGTTGCACCGCAGAACAGATTATTTCCCCAAGCTGCTCACGATTCTCGTTTATCCATTAACATACATGGTGGAAGAAAAACGACAGGTTGGAGAGCATCTTTGGGAAGAGGGAACTGTGAGTCGCCTTGGCGAGACCGGCCGCAGAATGGGATCGTTGGTTCTGTCGTGGGGCGCTGTCAAACATGGCGCAGCTGATCCCTCCGATGGTAAGAACGTTGTTCTTCACGAGTTTGCTCACCAGCTCGACTTCGAAAATGACGCAGTCGACGGGGTGCCGCAGTTGGCGACGCGCGAACAGCAGTTAGCCTGGGCCGACGTGATGAGATCCGAGTTTGCGTCACTGCGCGCTGCCGACGAGAGCGACATTCCTACACTGCTTAACACGTATGGAGCCACTGACCCTGCTGAGTTCTTTGCCGTATCAGTAGAAGCGTTCTTTGAGCAGCCGCGAGCGTTGCTGGCTCGTCATCCGAAACTTTACGCACAGTTGCAGAATTATTTTCAGCAGAATCCGGTGGAATTTTCCGCTGAGAGTTTCGGCGAGGAACAGCGATTGTCATCCTGAGCGTAGCGCAGCGAACTCGAAGGATCCGTGGCGCTGCCGTGAAGTAATGCTGCGGGATGGAAAGCCTGGCCTCGCCGTCTTCGGCGGCTGCGTTGCAGCCTCGACTTCGCTTGGAATGACGAGCAGTTATTGCGGCTGCGGGACGATTCGTAGATATGGCTTCGGCGCTTTCCAACCTTGCGGGTAACGCCGCTTCGCCTCTTCGTCGGATACAGATCCGGCGATAATAACATCCCCTCCTGGCAACCAGTTGACCGGGGTAGCCACCTGGTGCTTCGCAGTCAGTTGCAGTGAGTCGATCACGCGCAGCACTTCATCGAAATTCCGGCCAGTCGTCATTGGATAGACAAGGATCAGCTTGATCTTCTTGTCTGGTCCGATGACATAAACATTACGGACGGTCGCGTTGTCGGCCGGTTTGCGCGATTTGGCGTCCCCTTCTGTATCAGCGGGGAGCATCCCATAGAGTTTTGCGACATTGAAATCAGCATCCCCGATGATTGGATAATTTGGCGCGTGACCCTGAGTTTCCTCGATGTCCTTCGCCCATCCTTCGTGATCTCCCGTCGAATCGACCGATAACCCGATGATCTTTACGTTTCTCCGGTCGAACTGTGGCTTTATTTTCGCCATGTATCCGAGTTCGGTAGTGCAGACCGGGGTGAAGTCCTTCGGGTGCGAGAACAAAACGGCCCATGAATCGCCGATCCAATCGTGAAAACGGATCCGACCCTCAGTTGTTTGTGCTTCAAAGTCTGGTGCTGTATCGCCAATTTTCATCGTTATTCCCCCTCGTTTGTCTCTCGAAACCTTATCTCAAACTCAGACGCAAAAGTCAATAGTCGCTTTGCGAGATCAACTCGCAAAATTTTTGCAGATCGATGTTGCCGCCGGAGATGATCGCGACGATCGGCCCCTTGCCAGCTTTCCCACTCAAAGCCGCCGCTACGGGTAAAGCGCCGGCACCCTCAGCAATGACACGTGTTTTTTCAGCCAACAGTCGCATCGCATTTTTTGTCTCCTCAAGAGTGACGACGATGTAGCCGTCCACGACTGGTTTCATTCTTTCCCACATGCGAGGGAACATGCTTTGACCGCCGGCGCCATCCACGAATGACGCTTTCCAGTTTGGAAAAATCTGCGGCGAACCTTTTTCAAACGAAAGCGCTGCTGGCGCTGCGGTCTCCGGTTCAACCCCGAATACTTTTACCTCCGGTCTCAGCGCCTTAATTGCGCTGGCCACGCCCGCGATTAATCCGCCGCCGCCAATACTGGCGATGACGGCGGCCACGTCTGGCGCGTCTTCGAGAATTTCCAATCCCATCGTGCCATGACCGGCAATGAAATCGTCGTCATCGAATGGATGAATGAATGTTCCATCAACTCCCGAAAAGCATCTTTCATCCAGCGCTTCCCAAGCGACTTCGTACGGAACTGGAATGAGTGTCGCCCCGAGCGCTTTCATTCGTTCCAATTTTGATTTCGGCGCCGTCTCAACAACCACGACCGTGCACGGCACGCCTGCTGCTCTCGCCGCATAAGCAACGCCCTGGCCGGCATTCCCCGCACTGATTGTCCAGACGCCGCGTTTGCGATCAGCTTCGGACAACGCCGCCACGGCATTGGCTGCGCCGCGTAACTTGTAGGCATTGATCGGTTGCAGGTTCTCCAGCTTGAGACGGATGTCTGGAAATTCAGGTCCGAGTTCGAGGCGAATCAGTGGTGTGCGTACGATCGTCTTCGCGATCCGTCCCCGCGCAGCGCATATTTCCGAAAGTTTAATTGGACGAACCGGTTCGAGTGTTGGAAGCATTGGTCACTACTGTAAGGATGCTTATAGCAGCCGCAATCTGACGCTTCCTTGGAAACGAAGCGGTGAACACCACCGCACTGCAAAACAAGGCCGCAAAATTCAATGCTCAATTAGGCGCTTTGCGTTTTGGAGTGCGCCGCTCCTGCGGCGCTTTTCCATTTTTTCGTCTTCGGTAATTCACACGAAAAACGTTGAACGGTTTGACTTCGCGAGTATCTCAGCACTTACCATGAAGCGAATCAGCGTTGCCACCTTAGTTTCCGCTGGGATGCTTGTCGCGTCGAGCGCGTTTGCAGGAGACCACGCGTGTTGCGCAAAAGGCGCAGCCAATCCGCATTCAATGGCCTGCATCAATTTGGCGTCGCTAAATCTCACGCCCGATCAGAAGACCAAGATCGAGACGTGGCAGGCCGAATGCATGAAGGCCGGCTGCACGAAGGAAAGCCGCCAGACATTTCTGAGTCGCGCTAAAGGAATTCTCTCGCCAGAGCAGTTCAGTGGGCTGAAGGCGCAGTGCAAAAGCATCGGTGCCGCTAACAAGAGCGAAGCTTGATTTCCTTATCGCGGGAGGGTGGTTTCCTTACGGCGACAACTGTCTAGAACGTTTTGTCAGAATCCAACAGGATGGTCACCGGACCTTCGTTGACCAATTCGACTGACATCATTGCGCCGAAAACTCCTGTCACGACGGCGACCCCCAATCTGCGGAGCGTTTCCGCGAATTCTTGGTAAAGGTTCTTTGCTTGTTCAGACGGCGCTGCGGCAACAAAGCTTGGTCTGCGTTGCCCGCGGGCGTCTCCATAAAGCGTAAACTGGGAGACGACGAGCGCGTAGCCTTTTACGTCCAGCAATGAGCGGTTCATTTTTCGGTGGTCGTCCTCGAAGATCCTTAAGTTCGCGATTCTCTCAGCCAAGGCCGCGGCGACGGCAGACGTGTCGTCGCGCCCAACGCCGAGCAGGATCAAAAGGCCCGTCGTGATTTCTCCCGTGACGCTGCCATCCACGGTTACACGCGCGCGGCTTACACGTTGGACAACGGCTCGCATTTGTTAACTACAGGATTTTCTCCAACAAATCGGCCAAACGCCATCCCGCCTTGTGCAATTCATCGCGGACGATGCCGGTTGCCCACGTGCGATACAGCATTTGACCTGGCATCCGTTTTTCGATTGTCTCGCCAGCCGCAACGATTCGATCGTTATCCAGGAATGGCTTCACATTTCGAAATTCCAAACGCGCATGCGCGTCGCGCGCGATCGGCAGGATTTCGTCGGCCCAAATCTCGGCGTAACTGTCGATCGAGGCGTTCGCTGGCGTTTGCCAATTGCGCGGTTCATGCGTCGCCATCTCGTGGACCAGTTGCTGCTTGAAAGGGGCGATCTGCGCTTCGAGTTCCACTTTCGGCAAACCGCCGGCCACCTGAGGAAAGAGCGCGTTGACGGTGTCGTAATCCCAAAACCCGTGGAATTTCTTCTTCCGAATCCCTCGGCGACGCGGCGGTTCATCGCTTAATTCAATGGTAAATGTGTTTCCGCCTTCATCCGCCAAGGCTGATTTGTCGCGGTCGGGATCGGTCGCGTGTCCTTGCGCATCGAAATAGGCCGCACCGACGTGCAAGGGCTGATGAATATCCGCGACGTAATGCGCAAGGAGAATGATGGCAACAGACTTCGTGATCTTGCGCTCGTTCTGTTGGGGGATTCGTCCTTGCAGCACATCGATGCAGAACGGAATCATGTGCACGACGTCCCATTTGCTCCGACCAGAATATCCGTCACGATATCGTTGCACCGTCATCACCGGGACATCAGTGTAGTGAAACCAATGGTGCGAAGGCGCGGGCGCATTGGGATCGTGGGTTGGCTGGTTCGCACGCCAGAAATCACGCAGTTGCGTGTCGATGTTGCGATGGCCGGAGTAATGAAACGACCGAGGATCGTCGACCCCTTTTTTGTCCCAGCCCTTAATTTCGTCTGCAATCAGGGCGGCTTTTTCCAATTTTAGTCCATCGAGCAAGGCATTGACCTTCGCGGCTGTGGGCGTATTCGCCAGGCGCTCATCTGCAATCGCGCCGACGATGTCATGTCCCAACGGGCCGTAACCAAGAATCGAAGTGCGGAACGCGACGACAGCGGAAGCAACTAGAATTCCTCGGTGAGCGAAGTTCATCTATGTGCTGCGCCGATCAGAGCTTCAGCGAGGCATCAAGAAAATGGTATTGCCATGCAAACAATCCGAATGCGATTCCGCCAATCGCCAAAAGA
>QHQV01000091.1:4910-12142 GCA_003219945.1 Verrucomicrobiota bacterium
GTCTAACAAAGCGAACCGCGGCAATAATCAAAAGAACGACACCTGCCATCAAGACCCAGCCAACGACATGGAATGCCTGCAACCAGGGATTAATTGCGTCCCCGAGAATCATGATGTGCTCCAATCCCTGGCTAAGCGCAAGAATTGGCGCGAGAACAAAAAGCACTTCGGCGAGGCAAACAATTCGCGAGAGAAAATATAGGACGCGATCACTTTTCTTACTGAAGAGCGGGCGCTGATATCGTTTGCGGATCATTACCGCGACCGGCCAGAGCAACACGGTCAGCAACGCGAGCAGCAAATTTCCGCCAATCAGCAAACCGATAAAAATCTTGCTGCAGTACCACGGAACGCGCTGTCCTTCGTAGATCGCAGGGAAGGGGAGCATTTCGCCGACAGCGCCGGACGCGTCGCGGCGAAAGCCAATTCTTTCCAAGCCGTCCATCTCTCGATAAATGAGCGGAGCGATCTCGCGCCATCGCTGCAGTTCTCCACTCTGGTTTTTCATCCCTTCAATTTGGAGCACACCTTCCTTATCGCTGCTGACCTTGAACTGACCAACCAACGCGAGAATTCTCAGCAACGTTGTCTGCCCACGCCGTGTTCCATCATAAAGGCCACCGACTGCACGTCCGTCCGATTTCGCCATGTTTGGATCAACATTGACCTTTGGTTGGCCTGCACTGGGGAAATAGCGATTCACAAAACTGCGCCAGACTTCGCCGCGGCCGCCGCCTACGTCCTTACCGAGGCTGTTGTACGATAGGAAATAGCCGAGGTGCGCGTCGGGGACGAGGATCATGTCGCTATGGAAATAAACTGTGTCGCCGCCGTGAGCGATGATGCGAACGGGATCGATCAGGTATTCCATAAACGTGATGCCGAGTCCGGGGAGCATCGGATCAAATTCAAATTGCCGCGTCTCCATTTGCCGCACGGTCTCCGGTTTTAGAATTGACACACCATCGACCGCGCCATCTTGAAGAAAGGCCAGCATGAACTGCGTCATATCAGCAGCCGTCGTGGTAAGCGCTCCAGCCGGCGCTGCTTGCACCCATTCGAAATCGCGCGGTTTTTTGGACGCGCTGAGATAACCTTTCGACATTTGCGGCCCGAGTTGCGGCGGCAGCGGTTGCTCGAACGTCGAATTGTTCATCCCGAGCGGTTTCAAAATGTGATTCTCGATGTAACGCTCGAATCTTTCGCCGCTCACACGCTCAACGATGTATCCGGCGAGCGTAAATCCGTAATTGGAATAAGACGGAATTTTACCCGGCAGAAAAATGCGAGCGGGCATTTCATTCACGAGATATGTGCGCAACGGTTTGATGTCGCTTTCATGCGCGACGAAAAGATTTTTCAACGTTTCCTCGAATCCGCCCGTGTGGGTAAGCAATTGCCGCAGCGTAACAGGCTCCGGATAAGTTTTTGGGAGTGCGAAATCGAGGTAATCATTGACGTCGCGGTCAAGGTCGAGCTTGCCTTGTTCGACCAACTGCATCACGGCTGTGGCAGTGAATAATTTCGAGACCGAACCGGGGCGGAATAAAGTCTGATCAGGAAGCACCGGTTTCTTCTCTTCGACATCAGCGTAGCCGTAGCCCTTTTGAAATAACACCTGACCGTCTTTCACCACGGACACGACTGCACCCGCGATGTTTCGATTTCGCAATTGCGAGGGAATCAGCGCGTCAAGAAAAGTTTCGAAATCGGCTTTGGTCAATTGTGGCGCCGGGCTCGGCTGCGGCGTGACCATCGGAACTTCCGCCGGCGGCGGCGATGGCGCTGACATTAGAGGCGACGGCGCTGGGCCTTGAGCACCGGTAACGCCAATCGCAATCGCGTTGGCGACAGCTAACGCCGCGACTTTCGCGCGCGACGAAGATGCGAGATGCATATGGCAGCGCAGTCTGCCAGTTCCGCTGAGTTGGTGACAAGCCTACGCTTTGCCTCGAACCCGCGAGCAAATTTCTTCGATCCGCTTTTGCAGTTTGGAAAAGTGCGACCCCGACCAATAGATCTGTTTGCAGCCAGAACAGCGCCGGAATTGGTGGTAATAGATTTTGGTAAGCGGCTCGAGTTTGTCGATTATGTCGGTCTTAGTTGCCTCCTCCAACGGTGCGTTACATCGAAGGCACCGCGTGAAAGGCGCGATCAATTCCGAAAGGTCAAAACGGCGGACAACCTCGATTGTCTGTTCGTCGGCATTGTGGGAGCGCGGGTAATATCCGTGCTGAACGATTCCGTGCATGAGCAGACGCCGATCACGCGTCAAGAGCGCTCGATTCTCGCGAGCCATCACCTCGAGCAGTTGCCGGTCATCAGCGTTTTGGTCGTAAGCGACATCAAATCCGAGGAGACGAAGATTGCGGGTGAGGGCTCCCAAATGTCCGTCAGCAACAAATCTACTGATGCTAACAGTTTGCAAGCGTTGTTCCGTGTGAAACGTGCCACGATTCTCGACCGGAAAGACCGCCACTTTTGCGGAGTTCGCCATTGTGTGATCAAAACCGACTACCTGTTCGTTGACCAAAATCAAATCAACCTCCGGGTGCGGAACGCCACACGACTCAATGACGTCTTTTACGGAGGTCTTTTCCGCGAGCGGACGCTCGATTACTGCGTCGCCCGCTTTTGATCTGAGAAAAACGCTAAGGTCGCCGTGAAAGGAAAGCCGGATCTTGAACGGCTTCACGTCAATCTACGATTCGCGCGTTGGCGTATGCGTACTCAAAGGTAGTCGCACGGGGACGACCTTGGAGCTTGCCGGGGCCGAGCGGTTCATCTTCGCCAAAATAACAATCGATTTGCCACCGCCGCAGACCGCCGCCGGTATCCATAATCTTCCATCGGCTGCTATCGAAGATTTTCTGAAGCTCTGGCGAAGTTGTCTCTATAACCGCTCCGCGACGCAAGCCGCCGTGGCCTCCCATCATAGCCGCCGAATAACGCGGCACCAAGACACCGCCGCCGCCCATAGCATTTAAGGCAAACGCGTACGAATCGCCGCCGTTATAGCGAATGTAGTATCGTCCGTTAACAGGCGCAGTAATTCGGCCGAAGCCTTCCTTTTTCACGGAGCGCAAAAAATCGCGCGGATATTTTCGGCCGTGCAATCCGGCCTTCGTAACCGGCGTCGCGTCAAAGCCGCGCTCGAAAGTAAAACCCGATTCTTTCGGTGTGTAATAAAGCGTGCACACAACGAAATATTCGCCGTTATGTCCCTGCGGGCGTCGCGCGAGTTTGTCATTTTCGTACGCAAGCCGCTGCACGACCTCCGGCCACGGGATGTCCGCGTACAGCTGCGAATTGAGGGCTGCTGCGAGAACGAAAAGCGGGAGCGCGAGGATCAGTCGCCAAAAACCGATTCGATTGGACCGCCGATTAAAATTTCGATAGGAAGTTGTTTCCATTCGTATTCATAAGGGGGTTGTTTCCATTGAAAATGCTCAGGGTAAGTTTTGCGGAGGTGCTTGATAATTTCCACCGCCAGTCGAAACGGTTGGAAACGTTCGCGATCGATGACATGAATTTGCGCGCCGCCGCAGAGTTGACCGGCAAATTTTTGGAAGGTTGGCTGGAAACAGGTCTCGCGAAAGAAAACACCGGGCAACTTTAAGCCGTTTAGTTCGGTGCAAAGTTTCTCCGCATGGATAAATGGCGCACCAAAAATTTCGAATGGGCGCGTCGTGCCGCGTCCCTCGGAAATGTTGGTGGCTTCGAATAGACACATGCCCGGGTAAACCGTCGCCGTCTCGAGCGTCGGCATGTTGGGGGATGGCATTACCCATGGCAGACCGGTTTGATCAAACCACATCGCGCGCTCCCAGTTTTTCATCGGCAGTACGGACAGTTCACACTCGGGAAATGCTTCGTCACGGAACCGCTGCGCCAGTTCGCCAATTGTGCGGCCATGCCGGACGGGAATGGAATGCATGCCAACGAACGATTTATAATTCGGGTCAAGCATCGGCCCTTCAGTCGTCACGCCATTGATCGGGTTTGGCCGATCGAAGACAACGACTGCAGCGCCGCATCTCTCGCACGCACGCATACATAAATAGAGCGTCCAGACAAAGGTGTAGTAACGCGAGCCGACGTCTTGAAGATCGACCAGCAAAACATCCAGGCTTTCCAGCATTTCGGCCGTCGGTTCGCGGTGGTCGCCATAAAGACTGTAGACCGGGATGTGCAAGCGCGGATGCTCGTAACTCTTCCATTCCACCATGTTGTCCTGCGTCTGGCCGAGAAATCCGTGTTGAGGCCCAAAAAAGGCGGCGAGGCGGAACAAATCGCCACTGTATCGCTCCAGGAGTCGTGACGCGTGTTCAAGCTTCGAGGAAATCGAAGCCGGATGAAGCAGCGCACCGATGCGCGCCCCGCGAAATTTGTTAGGCCAAAGTTCTAATAAATGATCAAGCGGCAGTTGGACGCGCATTCGTGCTTTTGTATCACACTGCCGAAATTCCTGCGAGTTGGAGCGGCGGCTGTGTCAGCCGCCAATGTCTAGGCGTTCGCCGCGGCGAACGCATCTACACCCGTTTCCAACGACGTACACCGAAAAGTACGAAAATTGAAGCCACTGTGATTGCTGTGCACGCTTTCGCGAATAGTTCGCCATGCCGGACATAAAAGGTCAGCTCCGGTTCGATCGCCACTTTGATCTCGCCGGCAAGCACGCCCTCAGTGAACGTGCTGCCCTTTTCATCCTGGAGCATCTGAGTGACGCGGCCAAATTGGTTGATAAAACAGGTCACGCCGGTATTCGCCGCTCGAATCATTGGGCGACGCGTTTCTACGCAGCGAAAGATTGCATTCGCCAGGTGCTGATGCGATCCAGCGGACCGCTGAAACCACCCGTCGTTCGTCACATCTACGAGCAGGTTCGCGCCGGGACTTGTCTCGTTTGGAAGGGCAAATTGCCTGGTGAGCTCGCCAATCGTGTCTTCGAAGCAAATCAACGGTGCCACATGGACATCGTTGTTGGTCAGAGTGAACACGGTGTGTTCGCTGCCCTCTTTGAAATCGCCGGGCACCTGATCGCCTACAATCTGGGCAAGTAGCGGAACTGTATGCCGACCGGGGACGTATTCGCCAAAAGGCACCAGGTGGACCTTGCGATACATCTGCACGTGGTCGCCGCCATCGGAAACGAGCAGGGCCGCGTTGTAAACGTCTCGCTTGTCTATGTCGATTGTTCCCAACAAAAGATCGGTGTCCGCCGACGCGGCCAGATCCATGACAAATTTGTAGCTCTCCTGGTCTGCGAGAACTGGCCCGGGCATCGAGCTTTCCGGCCAAACCAACAAATCAGGTGGAGGATTTGAGCGCAGCGCGATTTCGCTCAACCGCAGGAATTGATCGAAGATTCTCCTGGTGAATTGCGGATCGAACTTTTGATTTTGCGGAACGTTCGATTGCACCGTCGCAACGCGAATCGGTTTTGTAGGTGGCGAAACCTGCGTCGCGCGGAGTCCGAAAATCAAAACGCCAACGATGCCAGCCATTGTGACGGTGAAATCAAAATGCGGTCGCATCACGCGTGTGCGCGCTTCGACCACCAGGCGATACGCGGTCGTGAGAACGATCACGTTGACAAACGCAACCATGAACGATAACCCGCCAACACCGGTAAGCTCTGTGAGTTGAATCAACGGCCAATTACCGTGTAGCGCGACACCGAGGCCGTTCCAGCCAAAGCCGGAGAAAACCCAACCGCGCAACCATTCAAGCGTGGTCCACGCCGCCGCAAGAATGAACGAGAGTCGCAAGTTGCTTGTTGATTTTGTCCACGGCGAGTGCGCTGGAACCGCGGTACTTCGGGCTTGGACGAGCATCTGGTTCCACTTGCCCGCGCCCCATGATGATTGCCTCTTGCGTGCTCGTGGCCGCAGCAGATCGCAAAACCACGCCCAGATCGCGAAATAAATCGCCATGTAAAACTGAAGGACAAACCAACCAAGAACAGTGACCGTCGTGAGCCAGGAGAATACGATCCAGAAAAACGTCAGCCCGGCGACGTAACCGAGAAGCAGGTTTCGGAGCCATGGATGACGTGACTCCGTGCCGGAAAACCAAATTGCGGCGATAAGCGGGGTCAGCGCGATCCAGCAAAACCACGTCAGGTTGAACGGCGCAAAGCAAGCTGCGTAAAGGAACCCGCTACAGATCGCAGCCAACCACGGCCACGCCGTCAGTAATGTTTTCATCGACGCCGCACAAAAGCGACGCGAGGACGCGTGCGCACTCCAAAAGCTGCCGCGAAACTAAGGACCGGTTCGCGGTGAATTTTACACGAAGTGCTTTGGAGTGCGATGCGTCCTCGCATCGCTTTCATTTTCGTACTGCGTTGGGTTCCGATCCCAGCCGCGACTCGGCACCCGTTCGCAGCCACTTCCAGAGATCCTCCAGATGTTTCTCAACTTCCGCTTTGATTCGGGCGAGGTCTGGGCCGGTGAATTTCTCACTTTCCGGCCGGCGGCGCGCAAAAAGGTAATACTTTATTTTCGGCTCTGTGCCTGACGGGCGCACAGTGATACGCGTGCCGTCTTCCAGCTCAAGCATCAACATTTTCGTCTTTGGAATCGGATCGCCTTCGACGTCTCTGATCTCATCCGTCTCGAAATTTCTAATATTCACTACTTTCAAGCGGTGTATTTCGCGGACCGGATCGGCCGCGTATGACTTCATCAGACTGGCGATCTTGTTTGCTCCCTCTGCGCCCTCGAAAACAAGCGAACTGGTTTTCTCCGCAAAATAACCGAACTGCGAATAAATTTCGTCGAGTAACTGATCGACCGTTTGTCCACGCGATTTCGCGTAAGCGGCTACTTCACAAAACATGATTACTGCGCCGTTCCCGTCTTTGTCGCGAACAAAATCAGCGCCGCTGTAACCGTAGCTTTCTTCGCCGCCGAAAACGTAAAATGAAGAGTATGCGAGCCGAAGCCGCCGCGTTTCGCTCTCAGCAAGATCGGCATAATTCCGTCGCAGTTGTTCGGGAATCTCACGCTCGTAATTTGCCAGCTTCGCGCCGATGTACTTAAAACCAGTCAACGTCTCCACACAGCGCACGCCGTAATGATCGGCGATCGCGTTTTGCAGATCGGTGGTGACGAAAGTTTTGATGATCACGGCACGCGCTGCGTTTGGCTTGTTTAGGATGCCTTTGTCGAACAGTGTTTTGATTCTGTACCACGCCAGCAGCGAACCGATTTGGTTTCCGGTCAGCA